>NZ_DFQP01000099.1:0-3072 GCF_002377845.1 Microbacterium sp. UBA3486 | reverse complement strand
GGGGCGCCCTTTCCGCTGATGCCGGGTGTCAGCTGATCGTGAGCAGCTGGTGTCCTGCGGAGACCGTGGCGCCGGCATCCGCGTTGATGTTGCCGACCACGCCGTCCTTGTGCGCCTGCAGCGGCTGCTCCATCTTCATGGCTTCGAGCACGACCACCAGGTCGCCCTTGACGACCTGCTGTCCGTCGGCGACGGCGATCTTGACGACGGTCGCCTGCATGGGCGACTTCACCGCGTCGCCGGAGGCCCCGGCGTTGGCGGTGGTGGCGTGGCTGCGGCGCGACGGCGGAACCGCTGCCGGGCGTCCGGCGGTGCCGGCGGCGACGGCGACGCGGTCGGGGAGGCTCACCTCGAGGCGCTTGCCGGAGACCTCGACGACCACGGTGTGACGTGCTTCGGCGGAGGTCGGTGCTTCGAGCTCCCCGTCCCACGCGGGGATGTCGTTGACGAACTCGGTCTCGATCCAGCGGGTGAAGATCCCGAACTCGCCGTCCTCCGCCGTGAACGCGGGATCGCGCACGACCTTGCGGTGGAACGGGATGACGGTGGGGAGACCGGCGACCTCGAACTCATCGAGTGCGCGGCGCGAGCGCTCCAGCGCTTCCGCCCTGTCCTTGCCCGTCACGATAATCTTCGCGAGCAGGGAGTCGAAGGAGCCGGACACCGAGTCGCCGGCGGTGACGCCGGAGTCGAGACGGATGCCGGGGCCTCCGAAGGTCTTGAAGACGTGGATCGGGCCGGGCTGGGGCAGGAATCCGCGACCGGGGTCCTCGCCGTTGATGCGGAACTCGANNGCGATGCGGAACTGCTCGCGCACCAGATCGATACCGGTGACCTCTTCGGAGACCGGGTGCTCGACCTGCAGGCGCGTGTTCACCTCGAGGAATGAGACCGTGCCGTCGGCGCCGATGAGGAACTCGCAGGTGCCGGCACCGACGTATCCGACCTCCTTAAGGATGGCCTTCGATGCCGAGTAGAGCAGCTCGTTCTGCTCCTCCGTGAGGAACGGGGCCGGTGCCTCTTCGACGAGCTTCTGGTGGCGGCGCTGCAGCGAGCAGTCGCGCGTCGAGATGACGACGACGTTTCCTGCGGCATCGGCCAGACACTGGGTCTCGACGTGACGCGGCTTGTCGAGGGACTTCTCGACGAAGCACTCGCCGCGGCCGAAGGCGGCGACGGCCTCGCGGGTGGCGGATTCGAAGAGCTCTGCGACCTCGTCGAGCTCGCGGGCGACCTTGAGGCCGCGTCCGCCGCCGCCGTAGGCGGCCTTGATGGCGATCGGGAGGCCGAACTCCTTCGCGAAGGCGATGACCTCATCGGCGCCTTCGACGGGGCCGGGGGTGCCGGGAGCGAGAGGCGCGCCGACCTTCTCCGCGACGTGACGCGCGGTCACCTTGTCCCCGAGAGCCTCGATGGCCTCCGGAGACGGGCCGATCCAGGTCATCCCCGCCTCGATGATCGCGCGTGCGAACTCGGCGTTCTCGGCGAGGAACCCGTAGCCGGGGTGCACGGCGTCGGCACCGGCGCGGCGGGCGATGGAGAGGATCTTCTCGATCTGGAGGTAGGTCTCCGCGCTGGTCGAGCCGCCGAGAGCGTAGGCCTCGTCGGCGAGCCGGGTGTGCAGGGCATCCCGGTCCTGGTCGGCGTAGACGGCGACCGAGGCGATCCCGGAGTCGCGGGCGGCGCGGATGATGCGGACGGCGATCTCGCCGCGGTTGGCGATGAGCACCTTGGCGATAGCAGGCATGCTTGCCAGCCTAGCGAGAACGACCCCGATCCCTTTGACGACTCCCCACAAGAAAGTCGGGAAAACGTGGAGGGGAGTCTACGACCAGAGGTCGGTCCAACGGACACCGAGCTCGGTGGCGAGACGGCGGACGGTCGACAGGGACATGCCGACGACCGTCGAAGGATCGCCGTCCACCCGGGTGATGAACGCCCCGCCCAGGCTGTCGACGGTGAAGGCTCCCGCCACGAGGAGCGGCTCTCCGGAGGCGACGTACGCGGCGATCTCGGCGTCGCTCACGTCGTCGGCGAACGTCACGGCGGCCGCGGCGACCGCGGTGGCCTCTTTAGGCTCGGCGTCGGGGGAGACCCGGAACACCGAGTGCCCGGAATGCAGGATGCCGGTCTCGCCGCGCATCTCCTGCCAGCGCCTGGTCGCCTCCTCGGCGGTGTACGGCTTGCCGTAGACCCGCCCGCCGAGCGCGAACATCGAATCCCCCCCGATCACCAGACCGTCGAAGGTCCCGTCCGCAGCAAGGCTCCGTGCGACGGCGGCCGCCTTCGCACGGGCGAGCAGAAGCACCAGTTCCTCGGGCGCGAGGGGGGCGCCCCGCTTCTCCTCCTCGGCGGCGGCGACCGCATCCTCATCGACGTCCGGCGACACCGTGAGCGGTTCGATTCCCGCCTGCCGGAGCAGCATGAGTCGGGCGGGCGAGGTGGAGGCGAGGCAGACGCGCATGTCCACCACCGTATCCTCGAAGAATGACTTCCTCCCCAGCCGACGTGCTCGAACTCGACATCACCGGCATCGCGCACGGGGGCACGTTCATCGCCCGCCACGAGGGACGCGTGGTCTTCGTCTCCGACGCGATCCCCGGAGAGCGGGTCCGTGCCCGGCTGATCGCCCCGCAGGAGGGGGCGGACGCCTCGACCCGCAGCTTCTGGCGGGCCGAGACCATCGAGGTGCTGGAGGCGTCGGAGCACCGCCGCCCGCACGTGTGGGCGGAAGCCGACGTGTCGCGGGACCCGGCCGACCGCCCCGGTGGCGCCGACCTCGGCCACATCGACATCGACCACCAGCGTGAGCTCAAGCAGCGTGTGCTGACCGAGGCGCTGGAGCGTTTCGCAGGCAGCGGTCTGGTCGCCCCCGAGATCGAGTCGGTGGAGTCGGGCGACGGTCTCGGATGGCGCACACGCGTCACCCTGCACGTCGACGACACGGGAGTCGCCGGTCCGTTCGCCGCGCGCAGCCACCGCGTCGTCCCCGTGACCTCGCATCCGCTGGCCAGGCCCGCGATCGCCGAAGCGGCGCCCCCGCCCCCGGGGGGGGGCCCCCGCCGCCCCCCC
>NZ_DFQP01000074.1:306-6630 GCF_002377845.1 Microbacterium sp. UBA3486 | reverse complement strand
CGGACGCCCGATCGCCGAGGTCGCCGCGGCCGGAGCGTGGCTGCACGGCCACGCCGGGCGTATCGCCGCCGGCGTGCGTGACGGCGGGGCGGGGCATCCGATCGTCGCGATGGACGTGGCCGAGGCCCTTCCACTCGCGATCGCGGACGTCCTGGCGTGAATCGCGCGTCGACGGCCCGGGTGGTCGCGCTGTGGAGCGTCTTCCTCATCGTGCACGCGCTCACCGCATGGGCAGGCTGGGTCTACCCCAGCCAGCCCATGGGCGATGTGGTGCTCGTATACGAGCCCTGGGCGTCCTCTGCACTCGGCGGGGGACCGATCGTCGGTGTCACCGAGACATGGGTCTACCCTCAGCTCGCCCTCGTGCCGATGCTCGTCGCCGCCGTGCTCTCCGCGCCGCTCGTGCCTCTGCTCGGAGTATCCAGTGCGTATCTCGTCGGATGGGCGGTCCTGGTCGTCATCCTCGACGCTGTCGCCTTCGCTGTGCTGGTGGGGCGCGCGCCCTCGCACGCGCGCCGTGTCGCGGCCTGGTTCTGGTGCGGCGCACTGGTGCTCCTCGGACCGATCGCGCTCTACCGGATCGATGCGATCACCGTCCCGATCGCGGTGATCGGCGGACTCTGGCTCGTGTCGCGGCCCGCTGTCGGCGCCGCTCTCCTCACGATCGGGGCATGGATCAAGATCTGGCCCGGTGCGCTCGTGCTCGCCGCCGTCGTCGCGCTCCGTGCGCGCGTGCGGGTGCTGGTCGCCGCCGCCGTCGTCAGTGTCGGGGTCGTCGCGACTTTGCTCCTGCTCGGGGCAGACACCGAGGTCCTCGGCTTCCTGACCGAGCAGACCGGACGAGGGCTGCAGATCGAAGCCGTGGCCGCCACCCCCTTCCTGTGGCTCGCGGTCGCCGGCGCCGCCCGCATCGAGTACAGCTTCGAGATCCTGACCTTCCAGATCACCGCGCCGGGGGTCGACGTCGTCGCCGCAGCGCTCACACCCCTCATGGCGATCGCGGTGCTCGCGGTGACTGCGGTCGGGGCACTCAAGGCGGTGCGCGGCGCGAGCTTCCCGCGACTGTTCCCTCCGCTCGCTCTCACACTGGTGACGCTTCTGATCGTCACCAACAAGGTCGGTTCACCGCAGTTCCAGACCTGGATGATCGCGCCCGTGATCCTGTGGCTCGTGCTCGATCGGGTCAGGGCACGCGTCCCGGCCGTCGTCGTCCTCGCGCTCTGCCTGCTCACCTGCGTCGTGTATCCGATCGGCTACGACGCCCTGCTGCGGGCCGATGCCCTCTCGGTCGCCGTGCTCACGGTGCGCAACGTTCTTCTCGTCGTCCTGCTCGTCCTGGGCATCCGCGCTCTCGTGCGCGTGCCCGTCCGCCATCCGAACACCCAGGAGTGAAACATGCTGATCGCCTTCTCCGTCGCCCCGAGCGGCACCCCCGCCGCGGGGGCAGAGCGCACCGACGCCTCCGTGCACGACGCCGTGGCCGCCGCCGTACGGGTGGTGCGCGAGTCCGGACTGCCGCACCGCACCACGAGCATGTTCACCGAGATCGAGGGGCCGGACTGGGACACGGTCATGGACGTCGTGAAGCGTGCGACCGAGGCCGTGATGCCCTTCGGCTCGCGGGTCTCGCTCGTGCTCAAGGCCGACATCCGCCCGGGCTACTCCGGAGAGCTGGACGCGAAGATCGAGCGGCTGGAAGCAGCCATCGACGAAGCAACGGTCGAGGAGTCCGGTGACTGATTCCCCTTCGTCCATGTCGATCGCCCTTCGACCGGCGACGGCCGACGACTCCGAGTGGATCGCGGAACTCCGCGCCGAAGTGCTTCGGGCCGACCTGGAGCGGCTGGGGCGTTTCGACGAGACCCGCGTCCGGCAGCGGTTCCGTGATGCGTTCGAACCGACGCAGACCCGGATCATCGTCGTGGACGGCACCGATGTCGGCTCGGTCGCCATCCGTGCGGAGGGGGAGTCCCGCTGGCTGGAGCACTTCTACATCGCGACCTCGCATCAGGGCCGTGGTCTCGGTGACCGCGTGCTGGGGATCGTGCTCGATGACGCGACCCCGTATCGACTCAACGTGCTCCAGGGCAGCCCGGCGCGCCGTCTTTACGAACGCCACGGTTTCGTCGTCGACACCCAGGATGACGTTGATGTCTTCATGACGCTCGATCGCGCAGGGCGGGCGACCTCCGGGTCCGACGGCCGCTAAGCTGATCCGGTGAATCCCTCGACTGAATCGAGGGGTGCGGCGAAGTGGGCGCTCCTCTCCCTCGCCATCGGCAGCTTCGGCATCGGCATGACCGAATTCGTGGTCATGGGCCTGCTGCCCAACATCGCCGCCGACCTGCTGCCTTCGCTCTGGGCGACCAGCCAGGAAGATGCGCTGAGCCAGGCCGGCTGGCTGATCTCGCTCTACGCGCTCGGCGTGGTGGTGGGCGCACCGACCATCGCCGGCTTCGTCGCGCGTTACCCGCGGCATCGGGTGATGATCGTGCTGGCCCTCGCGTTGACGGTGTTCAACGCCCTCACGGTCGTGCTGCCCACGTTCGAGCTCGTCGCCGCGTCGCGCTTCCTCGCCGGGCTGCCGCACGGTGCATACTTCGGCATCGGTGCGCTCGTGGCCGCCGATGTGATGGGGCCGGGCAACCGCGCCAAGGGTGTGGCGTTCATCCTCACCGGCCTCACGGTCGCCAACGTCGTGGGCGTGCCGTTGGGGACGTTCCTCGGGCAGCAGTGGGGCTGGCGCTCCGCCTTCGCCGTCGTGGCGCTCGTCTTCGCTCTCGCCACCCTCTGCATCGCGCTCTTCGTCCCGGAACATCCGGGAGACCCGGGGCGCACGATGCGCCAGGAACTGCGGGTGTTCCGTATCCCGCAGGTGTGGTTCACCCTGGGCGTCGGCGCGATCGGTTTCGGCGGATTCTTCGCCGTCTACAGCTACATCGCCCCGCTGGTGACCGAGGTCTCCGGCTCCCCGGAGTGGGTGGTGCCGATCGTCCTCGTGCTCATGGGGCTCGGGATGACGGCGGGAAACCTCGTCGGCGGTCACCTCGCCGACATCGACCTGCGCCGCACGCTGCTCTTCGGACTCGCCGCCATGGCCGTGGTCTTCGCGCTGCTGGCGTTCCTGTCGTTCTGGATCGTCAGCCTGGCCGCGGTGGTGCTGGTGGTCGGGTTCGTCTCCTCCGTGCTGAGCCCGACGATCCAGACCCGGCTCATGGACGTGGCGGGCGACAACCAGTCGATCGCCGCAGCCATGAACCACTCGGCGCTCAACATCGGCAACAGCCTGGGCGCATTCCTCGGGGGCGTCGTCATCGCCGCCGGCTGGGGCTTCACCGCACCGGCATGGACCGGTGCCGCGCTCGCCGTGGCCGGTCTGCTGATCGCGCTGCTCTCGTACCGCGTCGAAGGACGTCGCCCGGCGGCAGCGGAGCTCGTCGCCTCGTAGTTTCGCCGCGGTCGGTCCGGTCGTAGAGTGACGGGGTGAGTGCCCCCGAGCTGTCCCTGCCCGTCGCCGGCACTGCTGTCCTGCTGCGCGCGTCGGACCCCGCCTTCGAGGTGCTGCTGATGCGTCGACCCGATCGCGGGTCGTTCGCGGGTGCATGGGTCTTCCCCGGGGGCAAGGTCGAACCGGGCGACGTCCACGACGGCGACGACGAGTCCGAGAACGCGCGCCGTGCCGCGATCAGGGAGACGCGCGAGGAGGTGGGCCTCGCTGTCGACGACCTCGTGGTGCTCTCCGAGTGGCAGCCGCCGGTGGAGGCCCCCACGCGTATCCGCACCTGGTTCTTCCTCGCCGAGGCGCCGGACGGAGAGCCTTCGCCCGCTGCCGACGAGGTCGCGGAGATCGCCTGGGTGCGGGCGGCGGAGGCGCTCGCGAGGCACGCGGCGGGGGAGTGGACGCTGTATCCGCCGACGTGGATCACGCTCCACCAGCTTGCTGCGTTCAGCGACGTGGAATCGGCCCTGTCGTCGGGCGGTGCGGCGCAGCTGTTCCAGACCCGGGTGCTCGAGTCCGAAGCCGGGCGTGCCTTCGCCTGGGAGCAGGGACGCCTCGAGGCGGGCGCGCTGCCCTGGCGGTTCGTCGCGACCTGAGCGGCCGGGGTCAGCTGTCGAGCAGACGCCGCAGGTTCGAGCCCACCGCCTCGGTCTCGATCAGGAAGCCGTCGTGCCCGAAGTCGCTCGTGATCACCACGGCTTCGTCGTCGATGACATTCGGGATGCTGCGGGCGATGCGCTGTTGTCCGTCGACGGGGAAGAGGCGATCGCTGTCGATGCCGAGAACCAGCGTGGTGGCGGTGACGCCGTGCAGCGCCTCTTCGACGCCCCCTCGTCCACGGCCGACGTCGTGCGAGTTCATGGCCTCGACGAGCGTGATGTAGCTGTTCGCGTCGAAGCGGCGTGTGAACTTGTTGCCGTGGAAGTCGAGATACGACTCCACGGCGAAGCGACCGCCGTGCCCGAGCGGGGACACGTCGGACTGCCACGATCGCTGGAAACGCTGGTTGAGCTCGATCGGGCTGCGGTAGTTCAGCAGGGCCATACGGCGCGCCAGGGCGAGGCCGCGGTGCGGGCCGTCACCGTCGCCGAGGTCGTAGTACTCACCGCCCTGGAACCGCGGATCCATCCGGATGGTCTCCAACTGCACGGTGTTGAGCGCGATCTGGTCGGCGGTGGTCACCGGGGGAGATGAGAGCACGGCGAGGCGCTGCACGCGCTGGGGATGTGTGGCCGCCCACTCCAGCGCATGCATCCCGCCCATGGAACCGCCGATGACAGCGGCCCAGCTCTCGATGCCGAGCGCATCCGCCAGGCGGACCTGGGCGGCGACCTGGTCACGGATCGTGAGGTACGGGAAACGGGAGGCCCACTCGTAGCCGTCGGGGGCGACGCTCGCGGGGCCCGTCGAGCCCTGGCAGCCGCCCAGCATGTTCGGGGCGATCACGAACCAGCGGTCCGTGTCGAGCGGAGCTCCCGGGCCCGTGATGTCCTCCCACCAGCCCGCGGTGGGGTGCCCGGATCCCGCTGCGCCGCGCACATGGCTGTCCCCGGTGAGCGCGTGCAGCACGAGCACGGCGTTGTCCCGTGCCGTGTTCAGCTCGCCCCAGGACTCGTAGGCGATGCGGATGCCGGGGAGCTCGGCGCCGCTCTCCGTCGAGAAGGCGCCGAAGGCGGCGAACCGGCGCCCGCCCACCGGGTCTCCGTCACGCCATGCTCCGGTCGCCGGCGGGCGGGCACGGAGCAGCCTGACGTCGGCCTCCGTCACGGGCGCCGAGGGCACCGTGTCCTCGGAGGTCGTCTGCCAATCCATGCTCCCATTCTCGCCTGGTCCGGGACTCGTCGGTGGCAGGTTACGCTCCGATGTCCCGACTCTCCCGACCGCGACGATCGAGGCGGCCCGTCGGCATCGTCGCGTCGGTCGTCGGTCGTCGGCAGGTGTATCAGCGCACTCGGGTCAGGGTGGCGAGATGATCGCTGTTCCCCGCCCGCATCGTGCCCGACGTGACGACATCGAGGCCGCGGACGAAGACCTGGTCGATGCGTACGAGGGGGAAGGCGACAGGCCAGGTGAGCCCGAGGCTCCCATCCGTCGGACGCACCCAATCGGCTTCCGCGCGCAAGGCCGTCAGGCTCGGATCGGTCGACGGTGCGTTGAAGTCGCCGACGGCGATGAGGGAGTCCGCAGGGTCGGAGCCGACCTGGTCCGCGAGTCCGCTCAGCATCGTGTCGCGGTCCTGCTGGTGCCCCGGCCGCACCGACGCGGCGTGCATCACATAGACGGCGACCGGCGCGGACGGCACCTGCACCTCGACACGGAGCGCACGCTTCCAGCTGAGTCCCAGCGTGAGGGGCTCGGCGTTCGCGAGGGGATATCTGCTCCACACACCGACGGTTCCGACCGTGTACGAATGCGGGTACTGCCCGGCGAGGGCGTTCTGCGCCGCGGAGAGGCTGTCTCCATCGAGCTCCACGAGGGCGATCACATCGGCGCCGCTCTGCGCGAGCTCGGTCGCGGATGCGGCGGCCCCGCCGGATCGCGCCCTCACGTTCTGGCTCACGACCGTCAGTCCGGAGGCGGAGGCCGACTCCGACCCCGTCGGACCGGGGAGGGCGGGAAGAGCCGGTGCCATCGCGAGGACCCACAGGAGTGCGGGAACCAGGATCACGACGACCACCCGGCGGGCGAGGAACAATGCGGCGATCAGCAGTGCGAGAAGCACGAGACCGAGCCAGGGGAGGGCGGCAGCGACCGCTGTGCCGACGATTCCGGGGATCCAGCCGCCGGCGACGACGAGCAGCACGGCGACGCCGGCGGCGGCGAGA
>NZ_DFQP01000074.1:0-258 GCF_002377845.1 Microbacterium sp. UBA3486 | reverse complement strand
CGCCGGCGGCGGCGAGCCATCGCGCGCGGGTCGTCGTCACGCGTCGGACGCGCGGCGGTCGGTGTTCGACGTCGATCATGCTCTCCTCACGGCGGTCTTCCATTGTCGAGGCCGTCGCCTGTGGGTCGGCCGGGTGAAGACGTCGCCTGCACGCGAAGATGCCCCGGAGCTCGGGCTCCGGGGCATCTCGTGGGGTGTGCGGGTCAGGCGCGCGCGGCCTCCGACACGGCGCGGGCCGCGGCGAGAGCCTGCTCGAGG
>NZ_DFQP01000096.1:5919-18541 GCF_002377845.1 Microbacterium sp. UBA3486 | reverse complement strand
GCAGTCCGACGCTGACTTCGCCGCCCTGCTGCCGGCACTCGAAGCCGTGCGCGCCACGAGCCGGGCGTTCGACACTGCCCTGCGTGCCTCCGCGGCCGGACGCTTCGCGATCGTCTCCTCGACCGCCGTCGCACGTCCCCTCGCCGGCGGGGCGAACTACGCCGCCGTCAAGGCCGCGAGCGAAGCCTGGGCCCGAGCGGTCGCTCAGGGGTATGCCAAGGCGTCGCGCGAGGCCGGGGAGCCACTGCGGGCCGCATCCGTCGTGTTCCGCGCCCAGGCGCTCGACGCCGAGGTGCTCGCTGCACGGATCGTCGCGCTGTGGGATGCGGACGCCGCCGAGCTCAATGACCGGGTGTTCGACTTGGCCTGATTCCGGCCGGGATCACCGACGCGGTCCCCCGGATTCCGGGGGCATCCCCGGCACGACGGGCGGCGCGTCCGCACGCCGGGTCACGACGGGCTCGGTCTCGTCATCGTCCGGTGTCCGGTCCGAGATCTCCTCCTCCGCCCCCGCGATCTCCTGCTCCGGAGCCTCTGCGTACAGCTCTGTGAGCTTGCGGTACGAGCGGGTGAAGAAGGCCAGGGTGGCGGCGACGACCATGATCAGTCCGGCGAAAAGGCAGATGAGCGCGATGCCTCGAGCCTCTCCCTCGCCGAGCAGCCACCCCCACTGCCGCTGCCCCTGTGCGGTGTCCATGTACGGGATGATCAGGAACTCGGCGATCGGTGCGATCAGGAATGCGGTGATCGGGGCCGCTGCCGCCTCCATCGCGGCGGCCACTCCGAACACACGCCCCTGCCGCTCGAACGGCACGACCTTCTGGATCACGGTCTGCTCGGCCGCCTCCACCGGAGGCACCAGCGCCATGTACACCCACATGCCGACCACATACAGCGGCCACCACTCCCGCAGCATGAACACGGAGCCCAGCAGCCCCATCGCGATGACCACGAGCAGCATCGTGCGCATCGGCTTCGGACCGAGACCGAACTTGGCCACGAGTCCCCCGCCGACCAGGAATCCGGTCGACGCGAACGCCAGGGCGAATCCCCAGGTCTGGGCGTCGAAGAGCGTCAGCCCGTAAGGATCCATGAGCGCCATGTAGACGCCGCCGATGAGGTTGTTGAACGTGGAGAAGATGATCAGTGCGAAGAGGCCGGGAGCCAGCCGGATGGCCCGCACGCTCCCCCGGAAGTCGAGCGCGCTCGACGCGTTCGGGTCGGGCTCCGGATTGCCCTCGGGGATGCGTACGAACAGCAGATGCACGAACGTGAGCGCCATGGCGGCGATCGCGATCGCGAGCGTCCACCCCATGCCGAGGAAGCCGATCGAGAGTCCCGAGAACACGCTCGTGACGAGGAAGGCGATGCCCTGCACCGTGCCGACCAGGCCGTTGGCGTTCGCACGTCTCTCTTCGGGGATGAGCAGGGTGACCGTCGTGGACAGCGCGATGTTGCGCAGCTGCTCGATGACTCCGCCGAACAGGATGATGCCAGAGAACAGCCAGAACCACGGTCCTCCCAGGTCGAGCAGGGCCGCCTCGGGCTGCCAGAGGTAGAGCGCCCCGGCCACCAGGAAAGCGACAGCCGAGATGACGCTCGAGATCACCATGACGGTGTGCTTGCGGTTTCGATCGACGATCGTGCCGAACGCCATCGCGAAGAACGCGACGAACAGCATGTAGGCACCGCCGATGATGCCCGTGGCCAGCACCGACTGCGTCTCGATGTAGACCCAGAACGTGAGCGCGAACCACAGGAAGCTCGTCGTCACGTTCGCGATGAGCGTGTTGACGAGGACGTTGGCGAAGGCCCTCTTCGCTGCGGTGCGCTGCATGCCTAAGAGGGTAGGACCGGCCTCCGACATCCGGAAGCCCCTCTCCGGACAGAACATCGTCGTCGCACCGCGAGCACCGGCCGGACAATTAGGCTGGGGAGGTGAGCATCCAGCATGACCCCGCGATCCGGGGCTTCGCCAGTGACAACTACTCCGGTATCCACCCCGAGATCCTCGCGGCGATCGTCGCGGCGAACGGCGGCCACCAGAGCGCCTACGGCGAGGACGCGTACACCGCGCGCCTGCAGGAGGTCTTCCAGGAGCACTTCGGCGAGGGCGTGGAGGCGTTCCCGGTGTTCAACGGCACCGGCGCGAACGTGACCGGCCTGCAGTCGATGCTGCCACGTTGGGGCGCGGTGATCGCTGCCTCCACCGCGCACATCAACGTCGACGAGGCTGCGGCGCCCGAGAAGATCGGCGGCTTCAAGCTGCTCACGGTCGCCACCGACGACGGCAAGCTCACCCCCGAGCTGATCGACCGCGAGGCCTGGGGCTGGGGCGACGAGCACCGCGCGCAGCCGCTGGTCGTCTCGATCACCCAGACCACCGAGCTCGGCACGCTGTACACGGCCGACGAGATCCGCACGATCGCCGACCACGTGCATGAGCGCGGCATGAAGCTGCACCTCGACGGCGCACGCCTCTCGAACGCCGCTGCCGCCCTCGACCTGCCGCTGCGCGCGTTCACCCGTGACGCGGGCGTCGACGTGCTCACCTTCGGCGGGACGAAGAACGGTGCCATGCTCGGCGAGGCGATCGTCGTGCTGAACCCCGAGGCCTCCCACGGACTGAAGTACTCGCGCAAGTTCAACATGCAGCTGTCGTCGAAGATGCGATTCGTGTCGGCTCAGCTGATCGCCCTGCTCGAGAGCGACCTCTGGCTGCGCAACGCCCAGCACGCGAATGCCATGGCCGCCCGCCTGCGCTCCGAGATCGAGGCCGGCATCGCCGACGGCTCCATCCGGGGCGTCGGATTCACCCAGCCGACCCAGTCCAACGGCGTGTTCGCCACGCTCCCCGACGGAGTCGCCGACCAGCTCCGCGACTCGTTCCGCTTCTACGACTGGGACGCGGCGCGCAAGGAGGTGCGGTGGATGTGCGGCTTCGACACCGAGCAAGCCGACGTCGACGCCTTCGTCGCCGAACTCGCCCGGCTCACCACGGCCTGAGCGCCGCGAAGGCCAGCAGAGCAGACGTCAGCGCAGCGGACGTCAGCGCAGCAGACCGAGGCTCGCGAGAGCCTGGCGGATGAGCGTGCCCCGGCCGTTCTCCATCTCGGCGGCGACCGCGTCGGAACCGGCGGCCTCCGGCGAGAACCAGGTGACCTCGAGAGCGTCCTGACGCGGCTCGCACGTTCCCGTCACTGGCACCACGAACGCCAGCGACACGGCGTGCTGCCGATCGTCGTGGAACGCACTCACCCCAGGGATCGGGAAGTACTCGGCCACCGTGAACGGCAGCGGCTGCGGCGGCAGCAGCGGGAAGGCCATCGGGCCCAGGTCGTTCTCGACGTGGCGGAAGAGGGCGTCGCGGATCGTCTCACCGAAGCGGACGCGACCGGACACGATCGTGCGCGTCATCTCGCCCATCGGAGTGGAGCGCAGCAGGATGCCGATCTCGATCACCTGGCCGGAGCCGTCGGTGCGCACCGGGATCGCCTCGACGTAGAGCATCGGCAGACGGCGCCGAGCCTCTTCGAGCTCGAATTCGCTCAGCCAGCCGGGATTCGCGTCGGGCGCGGGCCGGTTCGAATCCGGGAAGTCACCGAGACCGTCGTCATCGGGCTCCGGATCGGGATCAGGTGTGCGGACGGCCATGTGTCCTTTCTACCAGCCGCTTCTGCGAATCGACACCGCGCGCACGTCGGTCGCCCCTGGCAGGATGACGGTGTGAGCGAGAACCTGACGATCGACGACACCGCGACCCGATGGTCGTCCCCCGACCGCGCGGGGATGCCACTGCTGGTCCTGCTGCACGGCTACGGTGCCGACGAGCACGACCTGTTCGGACTCGTCCCCTCCCTCCCCGAGGGCATCGCCGTCGCATCCGTCGCTGCGCCCCTCGCACCCCCGTGGCCGATGCCGGGGCGCTCCTGGTATCCGATCGAGGGGCTCGACGGGCGCAGCTCCGAGGCCGTGACCGTCGCGGCGGAGGCCTTCCTGCGCTGGCTCGACACCGCGGCAGCCGATGCCCCCTCGGTCGCCCTGCTCGGCTTCTCTCAGGGCGCGACGGTGTCGCTGCAGGCTCTGCGCCTGGCACCGGAGCGCTTCGGGGCCGTCGCGGTCCTGAGCGGCTACGCGGCACCGGGCGAGCTGCCGAACGACGAGTCGCTGGCAGAACTGCGCCCGCACGTGTTCTGGGGTCGGGGCACGCACGACGACGTCATCCCGCCCGCGTTGATCGATCACACCGCGCAGTGGCTGCCTGCGCACTCCGAGCTTTCCGGACGGGTGTACACCGGCCTCACGCACAGCATCTCCGAGGAGGAGCTGACCGACGTGCACCGGTTCCTCACGAAGTGGCTGGAGGGGATCACCAACGGCTGATCAGCGCTCGGGGGTCGCCTCTGGCTTCTCCGCGGAAGCGCCGGGATCGCCGTCAGGGCCGTCGTCGGTGTCGTCGCCGTCAGGGTCGCCCTCAGGCTGTCTTCCCGGGCGGGAACCCCCGCCCGACGTGATGGCGACGGAGAGCGCGACACCGATCGCCACTCCGATCCCGATACCGAGCGCCCAGTTCTGCAGGGCGGCACCCATCGACGCTCCGATCGCCACCCCGAGCGCGAGCCCCACACCCAGGCCCATGCGCGAACGCGACTCCTGCGGACTCGGATCCTGATCTGCCATGACTCCACGGTACGGATCCGCAGGCTCGACGGCATCCCCCGCACGACGGATGTCCGACACGCCCGGGAGTTGCGCGATCCTGACAACCCCGGGTATCGTCGGGGAGTCCTGTCCGCCGTGTCTGGAAGTCCTTTGATCTGATCCGTCGCCTCCGCGCTCTTCTTTCCGCGCGCTGACCCGACGATCGCCGACTCCACGGCAGACCCTCTCCTCTCGCATCCTGTGACGCGTGTCACGGCCCGGCAGGGGCTCGGTGTCAGTGCACCCTCGCACTCGACAGGAGACACTCATGTCAACTCCCACCACTCTTCACGCGTCGGTCATCCTCGACCGGCTCACCTTCACCTGGCCCGACGGCTCGGTCGCGCTCGACGGCGTCTCGGGCGCATTCGGCTCTGGACGCACCGGCCTGGTCGGTCGCAACGGCGCGGGCAAGTCGACGTTGCTGCGGCTGATGGCCGGCGAGCTCGAACCGACCTCGGGCGTGGTCACGGCATCCGGCGAGGTCGCGTACCTTCCGCAGCAGCTGACTCTCGATGTCGACCGCCGCGTCGCCGAGCTTCTCGGGGTGTCCGAGGCGCTCGACGCCGTGCGGGCGATCAGCGCCGGCGACGTCGATCCCGCCCACTTCGACGCGGTCGGCGACGACTGGGACATCGAGGCGCGCGCTGAGGCGTCCCTGGCGGAGGCCGGTCTCGCGCCGGACTTCCTCGACCGCAGGGTCGGAGAGCTCTCCGGCGGGGAGGCCGTGCTCGTGGCGATCGCCGGCATCCGCCTGCGCCGCGCACCGATCACGCTCCTCGACGAGCCGACCAACAACCTCGACCGGGACGCCAGGGCGAAGCTCGCGGCGATGGTGCGCGCCTGGAAAGGCACGCTCATCGTCGTCAGCCACGACCTGTCGCTGCTCGAGCTGATGGACGATACCGCCGAGCTCTACGCCCAGACCTTGAGCGTGTTCGGCGGTCCGTATTCGGAATGGCGTGCGTGGCTGGACGCCGAGCAGGATGCCGCGAAGCAGGCCGAGGTCACCGCCGCCCAGGTGCTCCGCAAGGAGAAACGGCAGCGGATCGAAGCCGAGGTGAAGCTCGCCCACCGCGCGCGCACGGCGAAGAAGGCGGAGATCGAGAAGCGGGTCCCGAAGATCGTCGCGCACGGCCGGAAGATGGCCGCCGAGGTATCGGCCGGCAGGCTCCGCACCGAGGTCGGAGCGAAGGAGGATGCC
Source organism: Microbacterium sp. UBA3486 (assembly GCF_002377845.1). NCBI lineage: Bacteria > Bacillati > Actinomycetota > Actinomycetes > Micrococcales > Microbacteriaceae > Microbacterium > Microbacterium sp. UBA3486. Next base: position 12,636 of record NZ_DFQP01000096.1, on the reverse strand, counting down.
GCGCGCTCGGTTCTCGACGAGGCCGGGCGACGGGTACGCTCCGATTCGTCGATGAAGATCGAGCTGCCCGATCCGCAGGTGTCGCGCAGCCGCCGCATCGCGACGGTCGGCGATCACGAACGCGCGTGGGTGATCCAGGGGCCGGAGCGGGTCGCGCTGATCGGACGCAACGGCGCGGGGAAGACCACGCTGCTGGAGCGGTTGGTCGCCACCGGCGTTCACAGCTCAGGAGCAATGACTCCCGTCGGGCCGCAGGGGCGGGAAGGAAGCGGATCCGAGACGGAGGTCCTGAGTTCCGTACGGCCAGCCCTGCATGCCGAAGCCCATACCGACCTGATCGGCTACCTGCCGCAGCGGGTCGACGGCCTCGACGAGGAGCGGTCGGTGTTCGAGAACATCGCGACCGCGGCGCCGCACGTCCCGGAGAAGGAGCTGCGCAACCGCCTCGCGCGGTTCCTCATCCGAGGGGCCACCGCCGAGCGACCGGTCGCCGCCCTCTCCGGTGGCGAACGCTTCCGTGTCGCGCTGGCGAAGCTGCTGCTCGCCGACCCGGCACCCCACCTCGTGGTGCTGGACGAGCCGACGAACAACCTCGACCTCGATACGGTCGACCAGCTCGTCGACGCCCTCCGCGCCTACCGCGGGGCCGTGCTCATCGTGAGTCACGACGATGTGTTCCTGCGGCGGCTCGACCTTGATCTGACACTCGAGATCGACGCCGAAGGCGCGCTCCAGGAGGTCTCTCTGGGGCCATGAAGCGCGGAAGACGACGACGCGCGCCGGGACTCCGTTTCCTCGGCGCGCGCCGTCGTCGCACCGGAACCCGTCAGACCAGGCCGACCTCGTAGGCGAGGATGACGGCCTGCACGCGGTCGCGCAGATCGAGCTTGAGCAGGATGCGGCCGACGTGGGTCTTCACCGTCGACTCCGACACGAACAGGCTCTCGCCGATCTCGGTGTTGTTGTATCCCTTGGCGATCGCGAGGAAGACATCCCGCTCGCGTTCGGTCAACACGTCCAGCCGTGAATCGACCGCCTCGGCCTGTCGGGGAAGACGGGTGGCGAACAGGTCGAGCATCGACCGTGTGACGCGCGGCGAGACGAGGGCGTCACCGGCGGCGATCGCGCGGATCGCGGCGGTCAGCTGCGCGGGCGGGGTGTTCTTCAGCAGGAACCCGCTCGCTCCTGCGCGGAGGCTGCCGAACGCGTACTCGTCGAGGTCGAAGGTCGTGAGCACCAGCACCCGGCTCGACGGCGTGCTCCGCACGATGCGCCTGGTCGCCTCGATACCGTCCATCTCCGGCATCCGGATGTCCATCAGGATCACATCGGGTCGCAGATCGGCCGCGAGGTGCACGGCCTCCGCTCCTGAGACGGCCTCCCCGACCACCCGCATGTCATCTTCGGCATCGAGCACCATCCGCATGCCGCGACGGATCAACTCGTGGTCGTCCACGATGAGCAGCCGGATCTTCTCCTCGGTCATCCCTGTTCCTCCTGTTCGGGAAGTTCCACCCGCACGCGCCATCCGCCCTCGGGGAGCGGACCGGCGTCGACCGTCCCGCCGGCCAGCCGCGCGCGTTCCCGCACGCCCACGAGGCCGCGGCCCGATCCGACCGAGACCGCCGGCGGGCCCTGCCGGCCGTCATCGGTGACCTCGATCACGAGGACCTCTCCACGGAAATCGAGACTCACGAGCACCTCACGCGGGTCCTTGGCATAGCGCAGCGCGTTCGTGAGCGCCTCCTGCACGATGCGGTGGATCGTGTTCTGCAGCGCCGGTGCCCCGGGCGCCGCCCCTTGCATGTGCACCGTCACCGGCAGGCCCGCGGAGCGGAAGGTCTCGACCAGCGGCGTGAGTTCCGTCAGTCCGGGGTTGGGGCGCAGCGGGCTCTGTTCCTCGCCGTCGTCCGCGTCGTCGCCGAGCGCACCCAGCAGCTGGCGCATCTCGACGAGCGATTGCCGTCCGACCTCGCCGATCTCCTGGATGGCGCTGCGCGAACGCTGGGGGTCCTTCTCCGCGAGGGCGCTGGCGCCGTCGGCGAGCGACACCATGACCGACACGCTGTGCGCGACGACGTCGTGGATCTCGCGGGTGATCCTCGCGCGCTCGGCCAGCGTCGCGATCCGCGCCTGCTGGTCGCGTTCGCGTGCGAGCTGGTTGGCGCGGTCGAGGATCGCCCCGATGTAGCGCCGCCGGTCACCCACGGTGACTCCGAGGAGCGCGGCGATCAACATCACGACGAGGAACAGCAGGCTGCCCGGCACATACGTGAAGCCGCCATCGGGGGCACCGCGGCGCAGCCAGTCGAGAGCGGGGAGCACCACGACCCCGGCCAGCACCGTCACCCCGAAGGCGACCCATCCGCTGCGATTCGAGCGGTAGACGAAGAGCGCGTAGAGGGCGAAGCCGACTCCGATCGGCTCGGCAGGCGTGTCGGCGATGAGCGCGACGACCGCGACGACCGCGAAGACCGCGAACGTGAGCCACGGCCGATGCCTGCGGAAGAGGAGTCCTCCCGCCGCGAGAACGCCCAGCACTATCGGGACGACGATCGGAGCGAGCGGTGTCCAGTCGCCCGAGGAGAGGGGAGCGACGACCGCCCAGAACACGCTCACGATGAGGTACGCGAAGGCGAGCAGACCGTCGAAGAGCCAGGGGTGGTTTCCCCAGAACCGCCGGACGACCCCCGGCGGCCGCGGCAGGTCCACCGACCGGACCCCGCTCTCGCCGACGGATGCTGACTCTCGCATGTGACGACTCTACGCACCGCACGTCGGGTTCCTCAGCGGGAGACGGCGACGAGCGCACCCGTCGCGGTGCGACGCGCGGTGCTCTGATGCGGGTCGAGGGTCGGCGCCACCGGTTTCCACGTCTCGCGCCGCACCCGTCGACGCCGCTGCGCGACCGCCGTGTCCATTCCGAGGATCGCGAGCCACCCCATGCCGATGGTGGTCGCGACGAGCTCGAAGATGCTGCCGATGTCCGTGCGGAACTGCAGCAGGGAGAGGATGCCTCCCGCCGCGGCGATCACGGCCGTCGAGATGCCTGCGCCGAGCGACAGCACCCGGAGCGTGCGCCGACCTTCGACGAAGGAGACCTGCAGCATCGCGAACGCGGCCAGGGCGAAGGCGAGCACGGCGACCGTGGTGTGCACCAGATCCTGCCAGGTGAACGCGGGCCCCACCGGCAGCGGGCACCCGGTCGTGCACGTGACCTGCGAGGCCACCAGGAACAGCGATGAGGCCATCGCCACCGAGAACGACGGCGACCAGATGCTCAGCCACGGCACCGTCGAACGCAGCCCGCGCGAGGCCCAGGCCACAGCGAAGCCACCGGTGACGAGGAGCAGCAGTGCGAGCTCGAACCATCCCGCGGTCGGCTCGCCGTCGGCTCCGAGTCCGCTCACATACAGGACGCGGTCGATGCTCAGACGGGCGACCCAGATGATGGTCAGCGCGACGGCGACGAGCAGGCTTCCGACGATCGAGGCGACGATGCGGAGAGCGTTTCCGGCGGACGGAGGGGTGGTGTTCTCGGTGGGCATAGGGAGACGGTATGAGCGGAGGGAACCCGGTCGCGTCGGCCCGGAGTGCCCACTGTCGAGGGGCGTCGTACCGAGGTACGACGCCCCTTCGCCGTCGCGATGTGAGGGGAACGACCTCCGCCGAAACCCGTCGCTTCGCCGTCGCGGGAGATGTGCGCATGCGAACCTCCCACCTTCCGCCGACATCCTTCACGACCCCGATGTCCCCGGCCTCGACGAAGATGGAGGGATGAGCGACGTGCTCGACCGTTTCACCTCCGCGACGCAGGACTGGTTCCGGGGGGCCTTCCCCGCGCCCACGCCGGCGCAGGCGGGCGCCTGGAATGCGATCTCCGCGGGCAAGCACGCACTCGTGGTGGCACCGACCGGGTCGGGCAAGACGCTGTCGGCGTTCCTGTGGGCGATCGACAGCGTGTTCCGGGAGCGCATGGCGGAGACCGCCCCTCCGGCGAAGGGCGAGCCACGCACGCGCATCCTCTACATCTCTCCGTTGAAAGCGCTCGGCGTCGACGTCGAGCGCAACCTCCGCTCGCCCCTGATCGGCATCGGACAGTCGGCCAGACGGCTCGGAGTCCCGGCGCCGGCGGTGACGGTCGGCGTGCGCTCGGGCGACACGACCTCGAGCGACCGACGCAAGCTCGTGTCCGACCCGCCCGACATCCTCATCACGACCCCCGAGTCTCTGTACCTCATGCTGACGAGCCGCGCAGGCGAGACGCTGCGCGGCGTGCACACCGTGATCATCGACGAGGTGCACGCGGTCGCCGCCACCAAGCGCGGCGCGCACCTCGCCGTGAGCCTGGAGCGCCTCGACGCGCTGCGCCGCGCGAACGGCATCGGGACTCCCGCGCAGCGCATCGGACTCTCGGCCACCGTCCGCCCGATCGACGAGGTCGCCCGGTTCCTCGGCGGCTCGGCTCCGGTCGAGATCGTCGCGCCCCCCGCATCCAAGACCTTCGAGCTCGGCGTGATCGTGCCGATGGATGACATGACCAACCCGCCGCCCCCTCCCGGTGTGCCGGGGGATGCCGCCGATGCCGAGTACTCCGAGGTCACCGGCTCGGTCTGGCCGCACGTCGAGGAGGCGATCGTCGACCGCATCCTGCAGAACAACTCGACGATCGTGTTCGCCAACTCCCGTCGGCTCGCCGAGCGCCTCACCGGGCGTCTGAACGAGATCTACTCCGAGCGGATCGGCGTCGAACTTCCGGCGGCGACCGTACCCGCCGCCATGATGGCGCAGGCCGGAGCGACCGCAGGTGCCGATCCCGTGCTCGCGAAGGCGCACCACGGTTCAGTCTCGAAGGAGCAGCGCGCGCAGGTCGAGGAAGAGCTCAAGTCCGGCGTGCTGCGCTGCGTCGTCGCGACGAGCAGCCTCGAGCTCGGCATCGACATGGGAGCGGTCGACCTCGTGATCCAGGTCGAGGCACCGCCCTCGGCGGCCTCCGGTCTGCAGCGGGTGGGCCGCGCCGGTCACCAGGTGGGCGAGATCAGTCGCGCCGCGCTCTTCCCGAAGCACCGCGGCGACGTGCTGCACACCGCGATCGTGACCGAGCGGATGCTCGCGGGCAAGATCGAGGCGATCCAGGTGCCGCGCAACCCGCTCGACATCCTCGCGCAGCAGACCGTCGCCGCGAGCGCCCTCGGAGCCATCGGGGTCGAGGAGTGGTTCGAGACGGTTCGCCGGTCGGCGCCCTTCCAGGCTCTTCCGCGTTCGGCCTACGAGGCGACGCTCGATCTGCTGGCCGGTCGATTCCCGTCCGACGAGTTCGCCGAGCTGCGCCCCCGACTGGTGTGGGATCGCGATGCCGGCACGCTGACCGGGCGACCGGGAGCACAGCGGATCGCGGTGACCAGTGGCGGCACGATCCCGGACCGCGGCCTGTTCGGCGTCTTCGTCGCCGGCGAATCGACGGGCGCGCGGGTCGGCGAGCTCGACGAGGAGATGGTCTACGAGTCGCGGGTGGGCGACGTGTTCACGCTCGGTACGACGAGCTGGCGGATCGCGGAGATCACCCACGACCGCGTCAACGTGATCCCTGCCTACGGGCAGCCGGGCAAGGTGCCGTTCTGGCACGGCGACGGGATCGGCCGCCCGTTCGAGCTCGGCGAGGCTCTGGGCGCGTTCTCCCGCGAGGTGTCGGCGGCCACGCCCGAGAAGGCGGCGCAGAGACTGATCGACGCCGGACTCGACGAGCAGGCGCGAGCGAACCTGATGGCGCACCTGACCGAGCAGCGCGAAGCGACGGGCACGCTCCCGACCGACCGCACGCTCACCGTCGAACGTGGTCGCGACGAGGTCGGCGACTGGCGTGTCATCCTGCATTCCCCCTACGGCATGAAGGTGCACGCACCCTGGGCGCTGGCGATCAACGCCCGGGTGCGTGAGCGCCTCGGCGTCGAGGGGTCGGCGGTCGCGAGCGACGACGGCATCATCGTGCGCATCCCCGATGCCGAGGCCGAGCCGCCCGGCGCAGAGCTGTTCGTGTTCGAGCCCGACGAGCTGGAACACCTGGTCACCGAAGAGGTGGGCGGCTCCGCCCTGTTCGCGTCCCGCTTCCGCGAGTGCGCGGCGCGGGCACTGCTCATGCCCCGCATGAATCCCAACAAGCGCACCCCGCTGTGGCAGCAGCGACAGCGGTCGGCTCAGCTGCTCGAGGTGGCCAGGCGCCATCCGACCTTCCCGGTGATCCTCGAGACCCTGCGCGAAGTGCTGCAGGACGTCTACGACCTCCCCTCGTTGCGCACCCTCGCGACGTCGATCGCCGACCGCCGCATCCGCCTCGTCGAGACCGAGCCCGGCCAGCCCTCGCCATACGCCCGTGACCTGCTGTTCGGCTACGTGGGCGCCTTCATGTACGAGGGCGACTCCCCTCTCGCCGAGCGCAGAGCGGCCGCTCTCTCGGTCGACCCCGCACTGCTCGGCGAGCTGCTGGGCACGGTCGAGCTGCGCGAACTGCTCGACCCCGACGTGATCGCCCAGTTCGAGCGCGAGGCGCAGCGTCTCGACCCCGATCGCCGAGCGCGCGGACTCGAGGGCGTCGCCGACCTGCTGCGGATGCTCGGCCCCCTCGACGCCGACGAGGCGACGGCCCGCCTCGACCCCGACTCGATCGTCGACACCTCGGCAGCCGCCCTGCTCGACGAGCTGATCACCGCGCGCCGGGCG
>NZ_DFQP01000096.1:4747-5818 GCF_002377845.1 Microbacterium sp. UBA3486 | reverse complement strand
GTCGCGGCGATCGAAGATGCAGGACGCCTGCGCGATGCCCTGGGCGTTGCGCTCCCGACCGGTGTCCCTGTCGCCTTCCTCGAACCCGTCGCCGACCCGCTCGGCGACCTCGTCGCCCGCCATGCCCGCACGCACGGCCCGTTCACGACGGATGCCATCGCCGCCCGGTTCGGACTCGGCGCCGCGGTGGCCCGGCACACCCTGCAGCGCCTCGAGACCGCGGGGCGGATCACGAGCGGCTACTTCCTGCCGGAGGCGGCGGGCAGCGGCGATGCGATCGAATGGTGCGACACCGAGGTGCTGCGCCGCCTGCGGATGCGCTCGCTCGCCGCGATCCGTGGATCGGTCGAACCGGTCTCCCCCGAGGCGTACGCCCGATTCCTGCCCGACTGGCAGCACATCGGTCGCCCCCTCGACGGCGTCGACGGCGTGCTCAGCGTGATCGAGCAGTTCGCCGGTGTTCCGATTCCCGCGAGCGCCTGGGAATCGTTGGTCCTCCCCTCCCGCGTGCGCGACTACTCCCCCGGGATGCTGGATGAGCTGACGGCCGCCGGCGAGGTCATCTGGTCGGGGCACGGCACGCTTCCGGGGCGCGACGGCTGGGTGTCGCTGCATCCCGCCGACATCGCGCCCTTCACCCTCCCGGAACGCGACGCCGAGATCGCCTCCGACTCCCTGGAATCACGTATCCTCATCGCCCTCGACGTCGGCGGCGCCTACTTCGCCGGCCAGCTGAAAGAGATGGCCGCGGCCGAGAACGAGCAGTCCGTGCTCGAGGCGCTGTGGTCGCTGACGTGGTCGGGCTACGTCACCAACGACACCTTCGCCCCGATCCGCTCTCTTCTCGCCGGCGGCTCGCAGGCACACAAGGTGAAGCGCCGCGCCCCCCGTGCCCGCACCTACCGCGGCGTGTCCTTCACCGGATCCGCCGCACCGCGGCCCGCGTCGATCGGCGGACGCTGGTCGCTGCTGCCCGCACTCGAGACCGATCCCTCCCGTCGGGCGACCGTCACCGCCGGCCTCCTGCTCGACCGCTACGGCGTCGTGACCCGCGGCGCCGTGCAGGCCGAA
>NZ_DFQP01000096.1:0-4524 GCF_002377845.1 Microbacterium sp. UBA3486 | reverse complement strand
GTGCTCGCCGGTTTCGAAGAGGCGGGGCACTGTCGCCGCGGCTACGTGATCGAGAAGCTCGGCGCCGCGCAATTCGCCGCCTCAGGCACCGTCGACCGACTGCGCACCTACGCGGGCCTCGCCGATCCACCACCCCGCACGGCCGTCACCCTCGCCGCGACCGACCCCGCGAACCCCTACGGTGCGGCGCTCGGCTGGCCCAAGCTCGACGGGGTGTCGCACCGCCCCGGGCGCAAGGCGGGCGGTCTGGTCGTCCTGGTCGACGGCACCCTGGTGCTCTCCCTGGAACGCGGTGGCCGCACGGTGCTGTCGTTCAGCGATGACGTCGACGTGCTGCGTGCCGCCACCGCCGACCTCGCTGCCACCGCGCGCAGCCGACGCCTCGATACCCTCACCGTCGAGAAGATCAACGGCGAGGGGGTCTACGGCACCGCACTCGCGCTCGCCCTGCAGGAGGCCGGCTTCGTGGCGACGCCGCGCGGATACACCCTCCGCAAGGTCGTCTGAGCGATGCCTCTACGCTGGAAGCCATGATCCGAGAGTTCGCCGCCGGCATCCGTACGCTGCTGCGGGGATTCGGGCTGTGGCGCACGCGGCCCGGCCTCATGGTGCTCGGACTGATCCCCGCGATCATCGCGCTGATCCTGCTCGCCGCCGCACTCGTGCCGCTGATCATCTCGCTGCCGTCGGTCTCCACCTGGCTGACGCCGTTCGCCGAGGGGTGGATCGAACCGTGGCGCGGACTGCTGCGGTCCGCAGTGAGTTTCGTGATCGTCGCGGCGGCGCTCGCCCTGGCCAGCGTCGTGTTCAGCGCTCTGACCCTGACGATCGGCGACCCGTTCTATCAGCGCATCTGGCACGCGGTCGAGGTCGATCTCGGTGACGCTCCCCCTGCCGATGGCGGCAGCTTCTGGAGCGCCCTCGGCGAAGGGCTCCGGCTGGTGCTGCTCGGCATCCTGATCGCGATCCTCGTGCTGCTGATCGGCCTCATCCCGGCCGTCGGCGGATTCCTCGGCCCCATCGCCGGTGTCGTGCTCACCGGTCGGCTGCTCGCACGCGAACTGACGGGCCGCGCCTTCGACGCCCGCGACCTCAGCCCCGCCGACCGAGCCGTGCTGTTCTCCGGCAGCCGCGCACGGGTGCTCGGCTTCGGTGTCGCGACCCAGCTCTGCTTCCTCATCCCCGGCGGCGCCGTCGCGATAATGCCCGCCGCCGTCGCCGGGAGCACCCTGCTCGCGCGGGACATGCTCACCCGCGCCGGAACCGCTGCGCTGCCCACGACGACGACCCCGACGCCGCCCCCGCCCGCGCCCCTCGGGGCTTCCTGATGCCCGAGGGCGACACGGTCTTCCGCACGGCCCGACGCCTCGACGAAGCGCTGGCCGGTGCGGAGGTCACCCGCTTCGACCTCCGCGTCCCCCGGTTCGCCACGCTCGATCTGACCGGGCAGCCCGTGCACGGCGTGGTTCCCCGCGGCAAGCATCTGCTCATGCGCATCGGCGACAGCACACTGCATTCGCATCTGCGCATGGACGGCGCCTGGTTCACGTACCGCCCGGGAGAGAAGTGGCGGCACCCGGCGTTCAAGGTGCGCGCCGTCGTCGGCACACCGCGGAGTGAAGCCGTGGGCGTCGACATCGCCGAGATCGAGGTCGTCGCCACGCGCGACGAGGACCAGCTCGTGGGGTACCTGGGGCCGGATCCCCTCGCCGACAGCTGGGACGCGGCCGAAGCGGTCAGGCGTCTCGGGGCCGATACGCGCAGCATCCATGTCGCACTCCTCGATCAGCGCAACGTCGCGGGGTTCGGCAATGAGTACGCCGCGGAACTCCTGTTCCTGCGCGGAATCCTGCCGACCACGCCGACGCCGGAAGTCGATGTGTCCACCCTCATCGATCTCGGCGTCCGCACCATCCGCGCCAATCGCGACCGCCGCCACCGCACCTTCACCGGCATCGATCGCCCGGGTCAGGGCACCTGGGTATACGGTCGCGCCGGACGCCCGTGCCGACGCTGCGGAACCCTCATCCGACGCGGCGAGCAGGGTGCCGATCCGACCCGCGAGCGCGTCACCTTCTGGTGCCCCTCCTGCCAGCGCTGACCACATCCATCCGCGGGAATGAATCCGCCCCTGCCGTGGTTGTTGATATATCCGGAGAACTCCGGAGCACGGGAGGAATCGTGGGTAAGAACTACGTCGACATCGAGAACGACCAGGGCGCGACGCTGCGGTATCGCAAGCACGCGAACGGCCGGGGTCTCGTCGCGCACGGCGCGAAGGTGCACCCGAAAGCGCACATCGAGGCCGGTGCGTATATCGAACCGGGGGCGCGCGTCGGCGCCGGGGCCACCATCGCCCGCGGCGCCTGGATCGACGAGGATGCCGTGATCGGCGAAGGCGCGTTCGTCGACGCGCACGCGCACGTCGGCCACGGTGCGGCGATCGGCGATCACGCCTACGTGGGTGTCCGCACCGACATCGGCGCCGGAGCGCGCATCGTCCGCGGCGCCAGGATCGGCGACGACGAGACGGTCGCCGCGGGACTCACCATCGCGACGGACCAGAAGGGCCTGTGGCTCGCGGCCTGACCGGCCGAGCCCTGAGCCGGCTCACAGCAGGCGCCGCTCCGACGCCCATGCGGTGAGTTCGTGCCGCGACGACAGCTGCAGCTTCCGCAGCACCGATGACACGTGGGTCTCGACCGTCTTGATCGAGATGAACAGCTCCGACGCCACCTCCTTGTAGGCGTACCCGCGGGCGATGAGGCGCATGACCTCCTGCTCGCGCGCCGAGAGCCGGTCGAGCTCGTCGGTCGCGGTGGCGGTCTCTCCGGAGACCGCCCCGAACGCGTCCAGCACGAAGCCGGCGAGTCGCGGTGAGAACACGGCGTCTCCCTCGGCCACCGCCCGCACCGCGCTGCTGACCTCGATGCCGGACGAGCCCTTGGTGATGTAGCCCCTGGCCCCCGCACGGATCACGCGCACCACGTCGGCCGCCGCATCCGAGACGCTCAGCGCGAGGAACCGTGCGCCGGTGGGTGCCGAACCGCGGATCACGGCTTCGCCGCCGGCCGCATCGTCGCCGCTTCCGCCGGGCAGATGCACGTCGAGAAGAACGACATCCGGCCGTGTCGCGCCGATCACGGTGATGGCGGAGGGCACGTCGGCCGCCTCGCCGACCACATCGACGCACGCGTCGAGATCGGCACGCAGGCCGGAGCGGAAGATCGAGTGGTCGTCGACGATCACGACCCGGATGCTGTCAGCCACGTTGTTCCTCCCGAGCGAGTGCCGGCCGCAAGGCCGGGCGGTCCTGGAGCGGGCCCGTCATGATCCGCAGGTGCACCTCGGTGCCGTTCTCGTCGCTGCGGACCGCTCCGCTGCCGCCCGCACGGCGCATCCGTCCGATGATGGACTCCCGCACGCCCAGCCGATCGCTGGGCACGTCGTCGAGCCGGAACCCTGCGCCGCGGTCGCGGATGAACACGTCGACACCCGAAGCACTCCCCTCGATGTACACCGAGATCTCGCCGCCCGCATGACGGGCTGCGTTCAGGATCGCCTCCCTGGCGGCCGCCGCGAGCTCCCCGCTCGCACGTTCGGTCGACAGACCGGCCGAGACGACGTCGATCCGCACCGGATAGTCGAGCTCGAGAGCTCCCGCATAGTCGCGCAGGTCTGTCGGAAGGTCGCTGTCGGCCGGGGCGTCCCCGTCGTAGAGCCACGCACGCAGCTCGCGCTCCTGCGCCCTGGCGAGGCGTGCGGCCTCGCTGGAGGCCCCCGCCCTGTTCTGGATCAACGCGAGCGTCTGCAGCACCGAGTCGTGCAGGTGCGCGGCCATCTGGCTGCGCTGCTCCTCGCGGATGCGGCGCACGCGCTCACCCGAGAGCTCGCGCCATCGGGGGATCAACGTCGACGAGACCACGGCCACGAGTCCGGCCAGAGGAAGGAGCACGAGTGCCACGCCGGATCGAGCGATCGGCCAGGACAGCAGGATCGTGAACAGCAGAGCCAGCAGCAGGATCGAGAGGATCCGGATGCTCATGCTGTGCCGGGGTCCTCGAGCCGTGTCCGTGCGGTCGACCAGCGTGGCCCAGAGCCCGGCACCCGTCGCAAACGCCGCCGTACCGCCCACGACCAGCGCGGCGAGGTCCGGCGGGATCGATCCGCTCAACCAGTCACTGCCCCCGCGCCAGACCAGCACGACGAGCATCCCCACGGCCGCGGGAGCGAGCAGCAGCCAGGCCACCGGCATCCGCCTCGTCGGCGCGCCCTCCCCCTCCTCCCACGGCGTGAACATCCAGCACCAGGCGTAGAGGAGCACTCCTGCGCCGCCGCACAGGGTGAGGGCGATGAACAGTGCCCGCACGGTCCACACCCGCACGCCGAGATGACGCGCGAGCCCGGTGCTGACGCCGGCGACCAGGCAGTCGCGATCGCGGGTCAACGGCGGGCGCGGCGGTGCCGCGGCACGCGGGGGTCGCGCCGGAACGTGCGCCGAAGAGGACATGTGGCAATCCAATT
>NZ_DFQP01000054.1:0-7384 GCF_002377845.1 Microbacterium sp. UBA3486 | reverse complement strand
GGAGGGGCGGACGGCCGGCGGCGCCTCGCCGAGCGCGGCGAAACGCCCCGGCCGGGTCGAGTGACCCGGTCGGAGCGTCCCGTCTCGCTGGGCGAAGATCAGCTGACCTTCTTCCGGTACGAGATGATGGCGAACACGTAGGCGACCACGAGGATGCCGACGCACCAGGCGAGGGCGACCCAGATGTCGTTGCCGACGGGCTTCTCGGCGAAGAGTGCCTGGATGGTGTTGACGATCGAGGTGACCGGCTGGTTGTCGGCGAACCACTGCACCGGAGCCGGCATGGTGTCGGTCGGCACGAATGCCGAGCTGATGAACGGCAGGAAGATCAGCGGGTACGAGAACGCGCTCGCGCCGTCGACCGTCTTGGCGTTCAGACCCGCGATGATCGCCAGCCACGTGAGCGCCAGCGTGAACAGCATCAGGATGCCGATGACTCCGAGCCAGGCCCAGAAGCTCGCCCCGGTGCGGAAGCCCATCAGGAATCCGACGCCGAAGATGATCGCCAGGGTGATGGCGTTGGCCGTGAGAGACGTGATCACGTGCGCCCACAGCACGCTCGATCGCGCGATCGGCATGGAGTGGAACCGCTCGAAGATGCCGCTCTGCATGTCGGTGAACAGTCGGAACGCCGTGTAGGCGATGCCGGATGCGATCGCGATGAGCAGGATGCCGGGCAGCAAGTAGTTCACGTAGTTGTCGGTGCCGGTGCTCTGCTGGAGTGCACCGCCGAAGACGTAGACGAACAGGAGCATCAGCGCGATCGGGGTGACCGCCGTGGTGATGATCGTGTCGGGACTGCGGAAGATGTGCCGCATGGAGCGGCCGGTGAGTGTCGCCGTATCGGCGGCGAAGTGCGTGCTCATGCTGCGTTCTCCTTTCCGGAGGCCTTGGGGCCGATGAGGGTGAGGAAGATCTCCTCGAGGGTGGGCTGCTTCTCGACGTACTCGACCTTGGCGGCGGGGAGCAGCCGCTTGAGGCCGGCGAGGGTGTCGTTGGCGATGATGCGGCCCTCGTGCAGGATCGCGATGCGGTCGGCCAGCTGCTCCGCCTCGTCGAGATACTGCGTGGTGAGCAGCACCGTGGTGCCGGTGTTCGCGAGTTCTTTGACCACGTCCCACACCTCGATGCGGGCTTCGGGGTCAAGGCCGGTGGTCGGCTCGTCGAGGTAGATGACCTCGGGGTGTCCGACCAGACTCATCGCGATGTCGAGCCGGCGACGCATGCCGCCGGAGTAGGTGCCGACCTTGCGGCCTCCGGCATCCGTCAGGCGGAACTTCGCCAGCAGGTCGTCGGCGACCTTCCCGGCGTCGGGCAGGTGCCGCAACTTCGCGACCAGCACGAGGTTCTCGCGTCCGGTGAGGATCTCGTCGACGGCGGCGAACTGCCCGGTGAGGCTGATGCGCTCACGGACGCCGACCGGGTCGGTGGAGACATCCACACCCTGCACGGTCGCCGTGCCGGCGTCTGCCTTCAGCAGGGTGGAGAGGATGCGCACCATGGTGGTCTTGCCGGCGCCGTTCGAGCCGAGGAGGGCGAAGATGCTGCCCTTCTCGACCTCGAAGTCGACGCCGCGCAGCACGTGCAGATCCTTGTACGACTTCTCGATGCCGCGCACCGAGATGGCGGGGTTCGTCATGACTCGTTCTCCTTCTTCTTCGCGTCGTCGAACGCCTTGATGAGGCGTGCGCGCTCCTTGTCGATCCACTGCGTGCCGCCGTAGGCACGGGCGTAGTCCTCGGCGTACTCCACGGGGTCATCGCCCACGATGGCGCTGACCGGGGTGCCGTCGACTGCGGCGCGCTCCCACAGGTCGGCGAGGTCGAGGAACATCGTGACGATCGTGTCGCCGTCGGTGATGCCGCCGTAGTACAGGTAGTACCGGTACTGGGCGTTCGCCACCTCGCGGTACGGCGAGGGGAGGGCGTCGATGCGGGCCTTGGCCTGCTTGTACTGCTTCTTCTGCTCGAGCGATCCGGTGAGCGCTTCGATCCACTTTGCGGCCATGATCAGTTCTCCTTGTTCGGGGTGGTGCTCGTGTTGTCGGTGTCGGTCTTGTTCAGCTGTGCGATGTGCTGCGCGAGGAAGTCCCAGGTCTTCCAGAACTCCTCGAGCTCCTGCTGGCCCTGCGCGTTCAGGGTGTACACCTTGCGAGGCGGACCCTTCTCGCTCGGGACCTTCTCGACGTCGACGAGGTGCTTCTGCTCGATGCGCACGAGGAGTGCGTAGATCGTGCCCTCGGCGATGTCGGTGAACCCGTGGTCGCGGATGCGTGTGGTGATCTCGTACCCGTATGCCGGCTGCTCGGCGAGGAGGGCCAGAACGATGCCCTCCAGAGTGCCCTTGAGCATCTCGGTCATCTGCTTGCCCATCAGGTCCTCCTTTCGTTTCGGTTGGTACTCAGTGTTGCTGGGTACCGGTACAAAGTAACACCGAGTACCGGTACTTAGCAACACCGAATACCAAACTTTTTCGGACGAGATCCCGAAGCGGTTCCGGGCGCGCGAGAACGACCGTCGACGGCGAGGCGTGGAGAGGGGAAGCGTGAAGAGGGGAAGCGCTGCTACGGGAACATGCGGCGGAGCAGCGCCAGGTCGTCGATGCTCAGGGCCTGTGAGATCACGGCCGCCGTCTCCGGGGGCATGTCCTTCTCCAGCCGCTGCCACAGCCACCGCGCGGCACCCAGGTCTGCGGTGGCGACAGCGGTGGAGAACGCTGCCACTCCGTCGTAGTAGGGGATGGTCGAAGACCCGGGTTCGGCGTTGTACGGCGAGTAGATGTCGACGAACGGAAGCGTCGGGTCCGGTCGCAGGTAGAGCACGTCCCCGGGAGCGATCGGCTCATTGCCGCGCACGTGGTTGAAGCTGCCGACGGTGACGTAGTCGACGCAGAAGCGCTCGCCGATCGCGATGAGGCTGTCGCCGGCCTGCACCTCGTAGGAGAAGATCTCGCCGTCGGCATCGAGGGTGACGGGACCGCGTGCCAGCTCCGACGCGCCCATGTCGACGAGGTCGCCCAGGAGCTTCCCGTGAGCCGGGGAGCCGTCGTTGCTCCCGATGTTGATGAACGCGTTGGTGGTGCAATCACCCGGTCCGCCGGCGGGAACGCTGATGCCATCGCCCAGATCGACGTATCCGACCGGATCAGAGGCGTCGGCGGCACTCGTCGGGGCCGTGGAGGGTTCGGCGGCGAAGCGCTCCGACGCCCACGAAGCCGCATCGACGGCGGCGGGTGCGGCGCTGATCACGGCGGGAGCGGCAACGGCGACCAGCCCGGCGACGGCCACGACGACGACGGCAGTGGTGATCTTGGTGGTGCGCTTCATCCCCGACAGCATGGCATCGCTCGGCACCGCGGCGCTAGAGCGGGCGTCGTCAGCTGCGCAGGTACGCGAGCACGGCGAGCACACGCCGGTGGCCGCTGTCACTGGAGGCGAGGCCGAGCTTGGCGAAGATGTTGCCGATGTGCTTGCTGACCGCGGTCTCGGTCACGAAGAGCCGTTCGGCGATGGTGCCGTTGTCGAGCCCCTCGGCCATGAGGCCCAGCACCTCGCGCTCGCGGGGTGTGAGGGTCTGCACCGGATCGTCGGCGCGACGGCGGCTCATCAGCTGCGAGATGACCTCGGGATCCATCACCGTGCCGCCGGCGGCCACGCGGTGCAGGGCATCGATGAAGGCCGCGACCCTGCCGACACGCTCCTTGAGCAGATAGCCGAGGCCGTCGGCTCCGGCAGCCAGCAGCTCACCGGCGTACCGATCCTCGACGTAGGCCGACAGCACCAGCACGGGGAAACCGGGGCGGCGGGCTCTGGCTTCGGCCGCGGCCTTCAGCCCCTCGCTGGTGAAGGTGGGCGGCATCCGCACATCGACCACGGCGGCATCGGCCTCGTCGAGCCGGGCGAGGAATGCCTCGGCGTTGTCGACGGCCGCCACGACCTCGAACCCCTCGCTGCGCAGCAGCAGCGCCAGCCCCTCGCGGAGCAGGGTGTCGTCTTCGGCGATCACGATCCGCATGGCAGCTCCGCTCTCAGGATGGTGGGGCCGCCGACCGGGCTCGACAGCTCCAGCCCACCCTCGAAGGCCTCGAGGCGACGACGGATGCCGGCCACGCCGCCGCCCGGGCGTTCGGCTGCTCCGCCCACGCCGTCGTCCTCGACCGTGATCAGCAGCACCTCCCCCTCCCGTTCGACCCGCACCGCGGCCCGCGTGGCATCGCTGTACTTGCTGACGTTGGTCAGAGCCTCGGCCACCACGAAGTAGCTGGCCGACTCGACGGCGGCCGGGACGCGTCCGACCTGCGACGTCTCGATCGTGCAGGGCACGACGCTGCGCCCGGCCAGCGACGCCAGCGCCCCCTCCAGCCCGAGCTCGTCGAGGATCGGCGGGTAGATGTCGTGCACCGTGCGGCGGAGTCCGGCGAGCGCATCGCTGGCGGCATCCTGCGCTCGCCGCAGCGGTTCGAGCACGTCGCCGCCGGTCTCCTGCGCGCGCTCGGCGATCCCGAGCATCATCACCACGTTGACCAGGCGGTTCTGCGCACCGTCGTGCAGGTCGCGCTCGATGCGCCGCAGTTCGGCCGCGTGGGCATCGAGCGCGGCGGCGCGGCTGAGGGTCAGGGCGTCGACCCGTGCGGCGAGGCGCGACTTCTCCGGCGTCGCGAGCAGCGTCGCCGACACGTACGACACCAGCCGTGCGACCGCGGGGATCAGGAAGATCGACAGGATCGCGTACGCCGCCGCGAGCAGCGGCATCGTGGCCGCGAGCTCCCAGGACGTGACGGGGTACACCGAACCCACGGGGTCGTCGGCGGGAGCGAACTGCCAGTAGTAGGTGATCGCGAGGGTGTTGACCGCCGCGACCGGCAGCGAGATCGTCAGCAGTGAGACGAACAGCACGGGGAGCCCCTGCACCGCGAGCCACAGCACGTCGCGGCCGGTGGCGCGCGAGAAAGCGAAGCGCAGACGATCGTCTATGGTCGAGGCCGGCGGGAGCACGTGGCCGATCGGCGTCAGCTCCTCGCCCCGGTAGGCGCCGACACGACGGCGGTTCAGGTCCGTCCAGCGGTGCAGGCTCTGCACGGTCTCGGGCATCAGCAGCACGCCGCCGGTGAGGATCATGAAGGGAAGCAGGACGATGCCCAGGCAGAGGAACACCACGGAGGCGATCGAGACTCCGGCCTCGACGGCCAGGTATCCCCACGCGCGCAGCCATCGCCGCATCCGTCCGTCCTTCACTCTCACAGTCTGCCCGAGCGGTCGGAGCGGCACGGTATAGCCAGCACCACCATCGAAGCGGCAGCGGGCGGGATGGGATGCCGTCCGCCCCGTCCCTAGCGTCGGATCATGACCTTCACCCCACTCTCCCCGGCCGTCGACGCGCGGCCCTCCGAAGCACTGCGGCTGCAGTCCGTCGTCAAGACCTACGGCACAGGTGCCAGCCGCGTCACGGCCCTCCGTGGCGTGAACCTCGCCATCGCGAAGGGCACGTTCACCGCGATCATGGGCCCTTCGGGCTCGGGCAAGAGCACCCTGCTGCACAGCGCCGCAGGACTCGACCGGCCGAGCAGTGGCACCGTGCACCTCGGCGGAACCGAGATCTCGGGGCTGAAGGCACGCCAGCTCACCGCCTTCCGCCGCGATCACGTGGGCTTCGTGTTCCAGGCGTACAACCTGCTCCCCGCACTGAACGTCGAAGACAACATCACTCTGCCGCTGCGACTCGGCGGCCGTCGACTCGAGGCGCCGTGGCTCGACTTCCTGCTCGACGCCGTGGGGCTCACCGAGTACCGTCGTCGTCGCCCCTCCGAGCTCTCCGGGGGCCAGCAGCAGCGGGTGGCGATCGCCCGCGCGCTCATCACCCGGCCGCATGTGGTGTTCGGCGACGAGCCGACCGGCGCGCTCGATTCCCGCTCCGGCAAGCAGGTTCTCGACCTGCTCGCGCACACGGCGCGCGAGCTCGATCAGACGGTCGTGGTCGTCACGCACGACCCGGTGGTGGCCGCGCACGCGGATCGCACCATCTTCCTCGCCGATGGAGCCTTCGCGGGATACCTCGACGGTGCCGACCCCGCGCAGATCAACGCCCGCATGAGCGCATTGGGGGAGTGGTGATGTCGGGCACGCTGGGCTTGAGCCGACTCGTCGGTGCCGATCTTCGCCATCACCGCGGGAGCTTCGTGGGAGTGGCGGTCGCGGTGTTCGTGGCGAGTGCACTGGTGACGGGCCTCGGAGTCCTCGTCGAATCCGGCATGCGCGGAGGCCTGGCGCCGGAACGCTATTCCGCTGTCGACGTGGTGGTCGGTGCGCCGCAGCAGGTCGATGTGCCGGAAGACCTGCCGGTTCCCCTGCGGGAACGCGTGCCGCTGCCCGCCGACGCAGCGCGCGACATCGCCGCTCTTCCCGGAGTCGACCGCGTCGTGGCCGACGTCGCGATTCCGCTCTCACTGCAGGACGCCGGTGCGGATGCCGGTGCCGGCGGTTCCGTCCTGGTCGAGGCGCACCCGTGGCCCTCCACCGCGTTGACCGGCTTCGAGCTGCGCGAGGGTGGGGAGCCCGCGGCAGCCGACGAGGTCGTCGTCACCGCGGGCAGCGGTCTTGCCGTGGGCGACGCGGTCGTCCTCGCGCACGGCGGCGTTCCGTCGGAGTACCGCGTGGTCGGCGAGGTCGCGGCGGCGGTGATGCCGGAGCGAGGAGCGCACGTGTTCCTCAGCGAGCGTCGCATCGACCAGCTCGACCCGCACGAGGGGGCCGCGCAGGCACTCGGCGTGTTCGTCTCGGGCGTCGACCCCGAGCAGACGGCCGGTGCGATCCGCGAGGCCTTCCCCGACCTGATCGCCCGCACGGGAGACGCCCGCGGCGACGTCGAGTTCCTCGACTCGGGCGCCGCGCGTTCGACGCTCGTGGCCATCGGCAGCGCGTTCGTCGGCACCTGCATCCTCGTGGCGATGTTCATCGTGGCGGGCACCCTGTCGCTGTCGGTGCAGTCGCGCCGCCGTGATTACGCGCTGCTGCGGGCCGTCGGGGCGAGTCCGTCCCAGGTGCACGCGCTCGTCGCCCGCGAGGTGCTGTGGGTCTCGGCCGTCGCGGTGCTGCTCGGCATCGCGCCGGGATACCTGTTGTCGACCGTGCTGCAGGCGGCTTTCGTATCCGGTGGCGTGATCCCCGGCGACTTCGCCCTGGCCACAGGCCCTCTCCCCGCCGTCGGCGCGGTGCTGCTCGTGCTGGCCTCGGCCTGGGGCGCGGCGCGCATCGCGGCGGCCCGGGTCGCGAAGCTCGATCCGGTCGAAGCGCTGCGGGAATCGGCGACGGGCGCTCCGGCCATCGGTCTGCCGCGCATCATCACCGGAATCGTGCTCGCCGCCGCGGGGATCTCGGTCTCGACGGGGC
>NZ_DFQP01000060.1:0-38803 GCF_002377845.1 Microbacterium sp. UBA3486 | reverse complement strand
GCCGCGCGCATCGCCCGTGCTGAGCGCGTGCGCGCGCTGCCCTCCTTCCGCCGCGCGCTGACGCGGAGAGCACTCGCGCTGTCCGGCATCCTCGCCCTCGGCGCGACCGCCGCCATCGTCGCGGGGGTGGTGGCTGCGCGGCCGATGTCGGCGCAGACGATCCAGCCCGTCAACACCAGCCGAGACATCATGCTGTGCCTTGACGTCTCCGGTTCCATGACCGAGGTCGACGTGGAGGTGCTGAACGTCTTCGACGAGCTTCTGGACAGCTTCGAGGGCGAACGCATCGGACTGACGATCTTCAACAGCTCCCCCGTGCAGATCTTCCCCCTGACCGACGACTACGACTTCGTGCGCGAGCACATCGAGAGCATGACGCGGAGCTTCGACTACGTCGATCAGGTCCCGGAGCACTGGGTCGGCACCCTCAACGGCGACGGCGCCTCCCTGATCGGCGACGGTCTCGCCGCCTGCACGATGGGTTTCGACAACCCGGACGCCGAGCGCTCACGCTCTGTGATCTTCGCCACCGACAACGAGGTCAACGGCGCCTCGATCGTCACGCTCGACGAGGCCGCCGCCTATGCCGCCTCGAAGGACGTGCGCGTCTTCGCGCTGAACCCCGTCCAGGGCAAGGATGCCGACGTCAGCGCCGAGCTGAGCGCTGCGGCCGAGGCGACGGGCGGCGCCGCATTCGGCCTGCGCGACACGACCACCGTCTCCGACATCGTCACCCAGGTGCAGGAACAGGAGGCGACCGAGTTGCGCGGGGAGGCGCAGGTGGTCTGGACCGACACCCCGAACCTGTGGATCGTGCTGCTCTCGATCTGCCTGCTCGGCTTCGTCGTGGTGCTGTGGAGGGTGCGACTGTGATCCTCCAACCCGTGCTCAACCCGCTGCTCGTCGTTCTTCTATGCGCCCCCGTCGCCGTCGCCGCCGTCTGGGTGCTGGTGCGTCCGCCGAAGTCCGCCGGGGTGCCGATCACCGATCGTCGCGCGCTGGCCGGGCATCGTGCCCTGTGGGCCATGCGGCTGCTTCTGGTGCTCGCCTGCTTCGCGATGCTCATGCGTCCGGGCATCCCCGGGGGAGCGACCCAGACCCTCGCGACGGATACCGACATCGTGCTCGTGGTCGACACGACGGCGAGCATCGTGGCTGAGGACTGGGATGACGGCGAACCGCGGCTCGACGGCATCCGTGCAGACGTGCGCGCTCTGGTGGAGGAGTATCCGGGAGCGCGCTTCGCCCTCATCACCTCGGATGCCGCGGCCGAGCTGAGGATGCCGCTGACCACGGACACCACGGCACTCCTGGGTTCCCTCGGGGTGCTGCGCCCCGAGGTCACCAGCCAGTCACGCGGCAGCTCGATCGGCATCGCCGCCCCCCTGCTGTCGGAAACCCTCGCCTCGGCAGCCGAATCGTCTCCCGACCGCTCGCGCATGGTTTTCTACTTCGGCGACGGGGAGCAGACGGTCGACACCGCGCCGGAGTCGTTCAGCGCGAGCGAGAAGTACACCGATTCGGGAGCCGTGTTCGGCTACGGCACCGCCGAGGGTGGGCCCATGCGCATCACCACGGGCGGCATCTCGGATCAGGGCGGCGACTACATCCAGTACCAGGGCGCCGACGCTCTCTCGGTGATCGACGAGTCGAACCTCGAGACGATCGCCGACCAGCTCGGGGTCACGTACGCGACTCGGACGGCGGATGCCGCCCCCTCCCTCCCCGAGGCCCCGTCGACCACCACCGACTACGCCGATTCGGGCGAGGTCGGCAACGTCATCGAGCTCTACTGGATCGCGGCGCTCGTCGCCCTGGCCATCCTCGGCGTGGAGCTCACGCGTGCCGCCCTGCTGATCGCGCGACTTCGGCAGCTGCGCGCGCCACGACAGCGCGGCACAGAGCAGGGAGGGATCTCGTGACCTCGTCTCACGACGCCGCCGCCCTCCTCCGGTCCAACCGCCGTCGTCGCAGCGTCCGCCGCTGGGTCGCGATCGGGACGATTCCGCTCACCCTCGCCGCGCTCCTGTTCGTGGGCAAGCTGCTGAGCATGTACGCCTTCGCACATCAGGCCATCACCGCCTACGTGGTGGACGACTTCGCCGGGTCGGAGGCATCCGCACGCGGACAAGACCTCCTGAACTGGTTCGAGCCGTACAAGGCGCCGTTCAACATCGGCACCTCGCTCGGTGCGGCGGAGCAGCTGCCGGAGGCGCGGGCCGAGCTCGAAAGGGCACTCGACCTCGCCACCGGACTGGAGGTATGCGGGGTACGGATCAATCTCGCCCTGGTGGTCGAGCGCATGGGTGACGCCGCACGCGCGGACGGCGACGGCGCGGGCGCTGTTGCGCTCTACGGCGAGGCGCTCACGATCACGGTCGAGACGCCGGAGGAGTGCCGCAGCGAAGAGGCCCGGCAGCAGTCGTCCGACCCGCAGCGCGACATGGCCGATTCTCTCGACGGCACCGCCGACCGTCTCAAGCAGAAGCAGCAGGAGGAGGAGCAGCCGTCACCCCAGCCGCAACCGGGGGAGAAGGAGCAGCCGTCGGAGGACAAGCTGAAGGGCCTGCAGGACAAGCTCGAGCAGGGTACACAGGAACGCGATCAGCAGCAGGGCGACGACCAGGGCGGTTCGGGGACGGAGAAGCCGTGGTGAGCGATCACGAGAGGCAACGCGCGCGCTACATCGCGGGCACAGAGGGCGCTCCGCCCGTCCCCCCACCCGGCGGCTACCGAGGAGCGCGGCGCGATGCGTCCGGATCCGCACCGCGCCCGAGCGTGGCGACGATCGCCCCGGTGGAAGAGCCGAGGAAGCCGGCGAACGCTCTCGGTTGGATCGCCCTCACCACTTCCATCCTCTTCGCGCTGATCCTGCTCGGGACGCTGATCGCCGGCGGCACCGACCTGCTCTACGGCGTCACGATGCTCGCCCTGCAGCTCGTCGTGGTCGCGGTCATCGCGGCCGCCCTGTTCTCGGCACGCGGACGGAAGCTGGGGGCGATCGCGCTCGTCGTGGCGATCCTGTTCAACGTCGCCACCGTGGGCGGCATGAGTGCCCTGCAGACCTCAGCCTCCGGCAACTACGAGGGTACGAAGACGGCCGCGCAGAAGCACGCGGAGGCCTATCCCGCGATCAAGGGCACCGACCCCCAGCAGACCCTCTCGCAGCAGTCGCTCGAAGAGGTGCGTGCGCAGGCCGAGACCATGTTCGCCGACATCCGCACGCGACTCACCGACGAGTTCGGCTACACCTGGGTGCAGGTGGGCGACGACGACCTGCGTCCGGAACGCAACGGCTACGGCGGCGAGTCGATGCTCGTCGAATTCACCTCCGCGGCGTGGGCGACGAACGAACCGATCCAGGATGACGAGCGCAAGCTCGACGTGATGCGTGTCATCAACGAGGTCGTCGTCGAGCACGGACTGTGGGACCTCTACTCCTTCAACGATCCCTCGGTCTCGGGAATCGACCCCGCGATGATCGCGAAGCTCTACGGCAGCGACGACCCGCGCACGCAGACGACGTGGGAGTACTACACCGAGAACTTCCCCGATCCGCTGCGTTTCTACGCCACCATCAACGACCTCTCGAACGATCGGGACGGCGGATTCCTGGCCGCCCGCGAGGCACAGAACGCCCGCACCGGCGAACCCCTCGAAGGCCTGCAGCTGACCGTGATCGCCAGCGGAGTGCTGAGCGAAGCCGATCGCGAGGAGTTCCAGACGAAGCTGCAGGAGTACCCCGGCTTCGAGTGAGACGGCGCCGGAGCGGTGCCGGTGCCGTGGGCCGCGCGTCAGGGGCCGAGCGTCAGCAGCATCCGGGCCAGCACGTAGCGGGCGTGGCCGCGGGAGGTGCGCGGGTCGTAGCCCAGAGTCTCCACCAGCACCGTCAGACGCTCCTGCACACTGGAATGGTGGCGGCCGAGACGCGTGGCGGCGGCGCGCACGCTCTGCTCTTCGGCGACCGCGTCGAGGACCTCCCGACTACGGGCGTCGAGGGCCGCGAGCGCGGCGGCATCCGGGTGCAACGGGCTCGACTCGGCGGCATCGGCGATGAGAAGCAGCGCTCCGAGGTCGGCCGCATCGACCACCGGCTCGCCCGGACTCGTCAGACGCACGGCGACGAGAGCCGATGCCCACGACTGGGGAAGCTGGTCTCCCTCTCCGGCGAGACCGACGCCCAACCGCAGAGCAGCGGTCTCGGGCCAGACTTCTCGCACGTCCGTCTGCGTGTCGATGATCGTCGCGCGCGTGAGTCCGTGCCGGGTGGCGACCACGGCTGAGGGGTGCGTCGGGGACGGTGCGGGGTCCGGGGGTGACGCGACCAGTCGCAGCATGCTCGCGGAGAGCCGGAGCCGCGGCAGCGCAGCGGCCCGCTCCTCGGCACCGGCGTAGGAACTGATGGCGAGTTCGACCGCGCTCTCGGGGCCGACCGTGCGTCGCGCCCGGATGATGCCGAGGGCGAGGCTGAGCCGCTCCAGGATCATCGCGTCGTTCGAATGCGCATCGCCCTCCCGCTCGATCCAGGCGACGGCATCCGGCCCGCTCTCCCGGACGGGCCAGGACGGGGACGGCTCGACGGGATCGATGCGCACCCCATCTGCCCGCACGCGCACGATGTGCCGGCCGTCGCGCTGGCCGACGGTCGCACCGCTCAGCACCGCCGCACCCCGCAGCATGCTCTCCACACCCACGGAGCGGGCGACGAGGGCATCGAAGTAGCTGACGACTTTGAGCGTCTCGCTGGCATCCGGGTCGAGGGCGGTGAGACGCCCCAGCAGATCTTGCATGTCGGCTCCATCGCGCGGGGATTCCACCCTACGGGGTCGGCGCGCGGCCCCGGAGGGTGGAATCCGGACTCAGGAGAGCAGGCGGTTCACCCAGTTGTCCCGCGCGGCGAGCATGGCCTGAGCGACGGCGGCGTGCGGGGCGAACATGTCGAAGCCGTGGAAGCCGCCGGCCCACACGTGCAGCTCGGCCTGGACCCCGGCTTCCCAGAGCTTCGTGGCATAGGCGACATCCTCGTCGCGGAACACCTCTGCGCTGCCGCAATCGATGAACGCCGGGGGCAGTCCGCTCAGATCGGTCGCCCGCGCGGGAGCGGCATAGATCGAGACGTCGTCGGTACCCTTGCGGTCGCCGAGCAACGCCGTCCATCCGGTCACGTTCGACCCGCGATCCCAGACCCCGATCCCGTCGATCTGCCGGGTGGACACCGACTCGTCTCGGTCGTCGAGCATCGGGTAGATGAGCAGCTGGCCGATCAGCTCGGGGCCCTTCCGGTCACGGGCGAGCAGCGCGGTGCCCGCAGCCAGGCCTCCCCCGGCGCTGCCGCCGCCGATCAGCAGGCGCGACAGGTCGATCCCGAGCTCCTCGGCATGCTCGGCGGTCCACAGCAGACCCGCGTAGCAATCCTCCACCGGATACGGGTCGGGGAACTCGGGGGCGAGCCGATACTCGACCGTGACGATCACGCCGTCGTAGCGCTCCGCCCAGTCGAGGAAGCCGACCACACCGAGCCAGCGGTTGCCGATGATCATGCCGCCACCGTGGGTGTGGAAGAAGCCCGGACCGGTGCCGGTCCGGCCCTCCTTCTCGATCACGGACAGGACGATCTCGCCTCCGTCGTATCCGGCGATCGTGACGTCACGGCGCGTGAAGCCGCGGTCGTCGAGCACGGTGAAGATCTCCTGGTCGCCGCTCACCGGCGACTGGCGCATCAGCGGGATCATCTCGGGCGTCAGTGTCGACGGCAGCTGGTCGCCGACGAGGGCGAGAGCAGCCTCGAGCTCGGGATCGAACGGCGGTCGCGCCAGGGTCGTGTCAGTCATCGGAACTCCTTTGTCCTCGGCCACCATCGCGGCGGTGTTCCGCCAGCCTCCCGCACGCCGCTCCCGAGAGTAACCCGCCAGCGCGGGCGGATCCGACGTCTCCGATCCGCCGGATGGCGGGCTGTTCCGCTCCGGCGTCGCATGACTCCCTTGATGGCGCGTGCCGCCCTGGATAGCCTGGCGCCGAAGGGAAGGGATGCGCGCATGATTCGAGCACTCGACGAGCAGCAGTCCTACGAACTGCTGTCCACCACCACGATCGGCCGGATCGGCTTCGTCCATGAGGACCGGGTGCAGATCCTTCCCGTGAACTTCGCGGTCTCCGGTCACGACCTGCTTCTTCGCACCGCCCCGGACGGCGTGTTGGCCGCCCTGACCTCCGAGCCGCTCCCGGTCGCGTTCGAGGTGGACTACCACGACCCCCTCGGCAACACGGCATGGAGCGTGCTGCTGCATGGTCCCCTCTCGCGGGTCCCCGACGACGAAGCGGCGGGTGACGCCGCGCGCGTGCATCCGTGGGCGGGGGAGGATCGGAGCCTTCCGCTGTCGTTCCGCATCGAGAGCATCACCGGCCGTACCGTGCGACGGGACCAGTTCCGCGGCAGGGACTGAGCGCCCTCTCCGGGTGATCTGCGTCGTCGCTCAGTCGCTCAGGATGCGAGGGCCAGGCCGGCGGCGAGCGCGAAGCCCAGCACGGTCGCGAGTCCTGTCGATTCCTTGGCCTTGGACTGCGCCTCGGGGATCATCGAATCGACCAGCATCACGAGCAGGGCGCCGGCGGCGAAACCACTCGCCGCCGAACGGAACTCATCGCCGGTGATGCTCGCGAGACCGAAGCCCGCGACGGTCGCGGCCGCGCAGAGCACCGCGACACCCGCCCAGAGCAGCAGCACCCGCGATTTCGCCATGCCGCCTTCGAGCAGGTCGGCGGCCGAGCCGATCGATTCGGGCAGGTTCGAGACCAGGATGGCGACCACGAGCGCGATGCTGACCGGTTCCCCGGAGGCGAGACCGATGCCGAGCACCAGCTGCTCCGGGATGCCGTCGAGCAGAGCGCCGACGGCGAGCTGCCCCCCGCCCGCCTGCTCCTTGGTCTTCGCGGCCCTGGCGTCGAGGATGCGGTCGGCGATGTAGTAGCTGATCGCTCCCGCCGCGACACCGACCACGAGGGGGACAGGACCGGCGAGATCGAGCCCCTCCTCCCACAGCTCGAAGGCGATCGACGCCATGAGCGCGCCGGCGCCGAAGCCCAGCACGATGCCGAGCCAGCGCGGCGGCCACGTGCGCAGCAGTGCGAGCACCGCACCGATGAACAGCGGCGCCGCCGCGACCACACCCCACAGGACTGCTTCGCCCATGTCCGACCTCCGTGCGCCTACTCTCCCACTTCATCGCGCCTCACCCGGCACGGCCCCGGCCAAAACGGAGACGTGTCGCGCCCCCATCGGAGCGCCGCCTCACGACGCTCCGAGTCGCGGTCGATGCTCCTCCGTTTTCGCACGGCACCCGTACCGCGGACGCATAGGATGACGAGAACGGGAGCGAGGCGGCGATGCACGACAGACCGATGGAGGTGCTGCGCGTCCCGGCATTCGCTCTCTTCTGGTCGTCGTCGACTCTCGGCGCGTTCACGGGCTCCGTGACCGCCGTCGCCTTCCAGGTCCTGATCGTCTCGACGCTGGGGGCATCTCCGTTCGAGATCGGCCTGCTCAACGCCGCGAACGTCGTGCCGTACCTGCTGTTCGGGCTCATCGTCGGCGCCCTGATGGACCGCTGGCGACGCAAGCCCGCCATGGTCCTCGCGAGCATCGGCCGCGCGCTCACGCTGGGTCTCGTGCCCGTGCTGTGGTTCACGGGGACCCTTTCCGTGTGGTCGTTCGGCGCGCTGCTCCTGCTCTACGGCGCGCTCACGCTCATCGCCGATTCCGCTGCGCAGCCGATGCTGCCCCGCCTCGTCCGCCGCGATCAGCTGCTCGCCGCGAATGCGAGACTCGGTCAAGCCGGCACCGTCGCCCAGACGACGGGGCAGGCCTTCGGCGGCGCACTCGTCGGCTGGCTGGGGGCACCGTTCGCCATCTTGATCGATGCCGTCGCGTACGTCGTGAACGCCGTCCTCCTGAGCCGCATCCGTGTCGAGGAGGTGAAAGCCCCACGCCGCACCGATGGCCGGCACCTCGGACACGACATCATGGAGGGTCTGCGCTGGACATACTCCCACCGCACTCTCGCGCCCATGGCGGTGTCGGTGAACGTCTGGTTCCTCGGCAACAGCATCGCGCTGACGGCATTCACGCCGTACGTGCTGCGAGAGCTCGACGTCGGTGCACTGCTGTTCGGCATCGTTCTCGCGATGGGTGGGCTCGGCGGCCTGATCGGGGCACTCCTCGCCCCCACAGCGGGTCGCCGGTTCGGAGTCGGCGGCGCGGTCCTCGCCGGGCGCCTGCTCTCGGCACTCGCGTGGACGGCGGTGCTCGTCATCCCGCACGCCGAGAACGCGACGCTCCTCGTCGTCGCCATCCCTCTGGGTGTGGGGCAGTTCCTGTTCGGCCTCGGGATGGGGCTGGAGGATCCGAACGAGATGGGATACCGCCAGGCGGTGGCCCCCGACAAGATGCAGGGACGGCTGAACGCATCGATCCGCACCGTGAACCGCATCACCTTCCTCGTCGGAGCGTTGATCGCCGGTGGCCTCGCGACCGTCTTCGGCTACCGCGTGACGATCGGGGTGAGTGTGGTCGTCTTCCTCGTGGCGTCGATGATCGTCCTGTTCTCGCCGCTGCGCGTGGCGCGACACGAGGATGTCCCTCAGCCGGAGTAGTCGGCGTTCGGAGTGACGAACGTCGCTGTGTACTCCTCGGTGCAGGGGGTCAGGACGTACACCTTCCCCCAGCCCCAGCCCGTGAACAGCGGATCGTCCTGGCTGAAGCGCGTCAGCCGTTCGCCAGCCTCGATGACGACCCCGCCTGCATCGTCCGTCCACCAGCTCGCCTTCCCCGTAACCGGGATCACGTCGCCGTCGAGACACACGCGTCCGTCATCGAGCTTCCGCTCCCCGGACCCGAGCATCAACGCCGACACCTCGGCGGTGCCGTCTTCGTTGAGAATGAACGCGGCGGTTTCCGAGGCCTCCTGGAAGCCTTGATACGTCGCGGGGAACGTCAGATGTGCGGCCATGTCCTGCCGCGCGAGTGTCGATCCGCGGAAGGCCTGGAACGCCACGACGAGAAGCACAGCGAGAATCACGCCTCCCGCGATGAACCACCACATTCTGCGCGAGGGTGATCTCTGCATCAGAGCAATGTATCGGCCGGCCCCGCGCACGCACCGCCGATACGAAGCATCCGTTCGTGCCATTCAAATGGTATCGTCCTGGCATGAGAGCAACCATGGACAAGGCAGGGCGGATCGTCATCCCGGCCGCGCTGCGCGAGCGCGTCGGACTGATCCCGGGTCCGGTCGATCTCATCCTCGACGGCAACGGCATCCGGATCGAGATCGATGCCCCGGACAACCTCACCGAGAAGGATGGGCGTCTCATCATCACGGGCGGCCCCACCCTCACGGTGGATGACATCCGGGAGCTGCGACTTGCCGATCAGCGCTGACCTCCTCCTCGACACCAGCGCCGCGATCGCACTGGTCCACGACAGGAATCCCGCGCACGAACGCGTCCTCGAACTCACGCACGACCGTGTCATCGGGCTCGCCGGTCACGCGGCGATCGAGAGCTACTCGGTACTGACGCGTATGCCGGGTGCGGCGCGCGTCAGCCCCGGCCGTGCGCGCGAGATCATCGAGCGATCCTTTCCCGCCTTCGCACCGCTCTCACCTGCATCAGCGAAGGCCGCGATCACGACCTTCGCCAACGCCGGTATAGCCGGAGGATCCGTCTACGACGGGCTCGTCGGCCTGGCCGCACGCGATGCGGCCGTCCCGCTCCTCACGTGCGACCGCCGCGCCCTGGGCACGTATGCCGCGTTGCGGGTCGAAGTGCTCCTCGCCTGAAGCCACCGTCATGCGACACGGGGCGACACGCCGCCCGCCGATAGACTGGGAAGCATGTCCAAGGTCCTCCAGTCCCTGCCCGTCGGCGAGCGCGTCGGCATCGCCTTCTCCGGAGGACTCGACACCTCCGTCGCCGTCGCGTGGATGCGCGAGAAGGGCGCGGTTCCCTTCACGTATACCGGCGACCTCGGCCAGTACGACGAAGACGACATCGCCTCGATCCCCGGCCGCGCGCTCGAGTACGGCGCCGAGGCCTCGCGCCTGATCGACTGCAAGACCGCCCTGGTCGAAGAGGGCTTCGTCGCCCTCTCCTGCGGCGCCTTCCACATCCGCTCCGGCGGCAAGACCTACTTCAACACGACGCCCCTCGGCCGCGCGGTCACCGGCACCATGCTGGTACGCGCCATGAAGGAGGACGGCGTCGACATCTGGGGCGACGGCTCTACCTACAAGGGCAACGACATCGAGCGGTTCTACCGCTACGGCCTGCTCGCCAACCCGCGCCTGCGCATCTACAAGCCGTGGCTCGACGCCGACTTCGTCACCGAGCTGGGCGGCCGCAAGGAGATGAGCGACTGGCTCGTCGCCCGCGATTTCCCGTACCGTGACTCCGCCGAGAAGGCCTACTCGACCGACGCCAACATCTGGGGCGCGACGCACGAGGCCAAGACGCTCGAGCACCTCGACGTCTCGCTCGAGACCGTCGACCCGATCATGGGCGTGAAGTTCTGGGACCCGTCCGTCGCGATCGAGACCGAAGACGTCACCGTCACGTTCGAGGCCGGCCGCCCCGTCGCCATCAACGGTGTCGAGTACTCCGACCCGGTCGCCCTCGTCATGGAGGCGAACACGATCGGCGGTCGCCACGGCCTCGGCATGAGCGACCAGATCGAGAACCGCATCATCGAGGCGAAGTCGCGCGGCATCTACGAAGCTCCGGCCATGTCGCTGTTGTTCATCGCCTACGAGCGCCTGGTCAACGGCATCCTGAACGAAGACACCCTCGCGACCTACCACGAGCAGGGTCGCCGCCTCGGCCGTCTGATGTACGAGGGCCGCTGGCTCGAGCCGCAGTCGCTCATGCTGCGCGAGTCGATCCAGCGCTGGGTCGGGCTCACCATCTCGGGCACGGTCACGATCCGCCTGCGCCGCGGCGACGACTGGACGATCCTCGACACCGTCTCGCCGAACCTCTCCTACGGCCCCGAGAAGCTGTCGATGGAGCGCGTCGGCGATGCGGCCTTCGGCCCGGTCGACCGCATCGGCCAGCTCACGATGCGCAACCTCGACATCGCCGACTCCCGCGCACGCCTCGAGCAGTACGCCGGCCTCGGTCTCGTGGGCGGTGCGACCGGCGAGCTCGTCGGCCGCGTCACCGCCGGCGAGTCGAGCGAGATCACCGAGTCCGTCCACGGGTCGATCTCCGAAGCCGACGAGACGCTGGCCGACGCCGTCGACTCGGCGTCCGAAGGCGCGGCCTTCGACTCCGGCACGGACTGACATATCGACCGACACCGATGCGCCGGCACCCTCGGGTGTCGGCGCATCGTGTATTCGGACCCCGTCCTGCCTCAGCGGTCTCCGACCTCCGTCCGGTCGATGATGCCGGGAAGCACCTCGTCGAACAGGGTCACGAGGGCCGCGCGCACCTGCGTCGCATCTCGGCAGACGATGGCGTCCCTGATCTCGAGGGTGGACCGCTCGCTCGCGACCCAATCGAACCAGCCGGCGGCATGCTGCGTGAAGCGCCGGATCTGCGGCCCGAGCAACTCGATCACGGACGCCCGCGTGGCATTGCCCTCGAGACGAGCGAAGCCGATGGCGATGGCACGCAGAGCCACGCCGTAGGCCAGGACGTCGCGCTCACCCGCCGCGTCTGACATGTCCTCCGTCAGGTCGACGAGGTAGCTGACGTCATCCTGTCCGACGAGCGGCATCGCATGCCGCACCGATCCGATCCAGATGTCACCGAACAGCGCGATCGCGTCGCGGATCCGGTCCAGGTCGAGCGGCGCCACACGCGTGAAGCGATTTCGCTGCATCTCGACGAGCCCCTGTTCCGCCAGGCGCGCCAGCGCATGACGCACGGGCGTCTTGGAGGTGCCCAGATCTTCCGCCAGATCGGTATCGCGAAGGCGTTCCCCCGGTCGCAACTCACCGTCCACGATCGCATCTCGCAACCGCCGATAGACGTCCTCGCTCATCGTCCTGCGCTCGAGCGCCACATCGATGCGTGCCAAATCACACCCTCCCTCGACCACAGCGGGTCCCCCACCACTCGAAACGGTCGGCACGCGCGAACCGAACAACCCCCGTGTCCGGAACCGGTGCGATCCCCCGTGCGCGCCAGCGCGCAACGCGTAACATAACACAGCAGTCCTCGATCAGCGCTGTACGCCTGCCTGGGCGCTCTCCACGAATCCGCACGCCATACCTTGCACATTCATGTGCATGATCCCTATCGTGAACTCATGACCACCCGTGCACCTCGTCGCGACGCCGTCGAGAATCGCGCCGGCATCCTCTCCGCCGCCCGCGCGACCCTGGCGCTGCACCCGCACGCCTCCGTCGACGTCATCGCGCGCAGCGCCGGGCTCTCGCGACGCACCCTGTACGGACACTTCGACGATCGCGACGCCCTCATCCGCGAACTCATCTCCAGCGGCGCGCAGCGGTTCAACGCCATCGCCGCCTCGATCGACGACACCGACGCCCGCCTCGCCCTCGCCCGCCTCGCCGCCCACCTCTGGCACGAAGCCGCGCACGTGCAGGTGGCCGCCGCCCTCGCTCTCGATGAGACGCACGTCGAACACACCGCCACCGCGCTCGCTCCCCTGCGCCGCACTGTGGCAGCGCTCGTGCGCCGGGGACAGGACGACGGCAGCTTCCGCACCGACCTCGCCGCCCCCACCCTTGCGCGCCTCATCGAAGAGATGGCGCGCACGGTCATCTCCCGCACGGATGCGGCCAACTCGGGGGCCGCCGACCTCGCCGTGCGGACAGTGCTGAGCGTCGCCGGACTCTCCTGGCGCGAAGCGGACGACCTGCTCGCATCGCACCCCGACCTCGCCACATCCGCGGCAGCCCCGACGGAACCCCCGAACACCCCGGAGGACCGGGCATGAGAATCTCTCTGCACGACGTGAGCAAGGGCCGCAACGGCCAAGCACTCCCGGCGATCTCGCTCGAGTTCCACACCGGCTCGGTGCGCTTCGCCCTGGCCGAGACGGAGCAGCGACCGACGGTGCTCGGACTCATCGCGAGCGGTCGCATGCGCCCCGACACCGGTCGCGTGAGCATCGACGCCGCCGACGATCCGAAGGCACTGCGTCGTCGCGTGGCTCTGGTCGACGCCCCCGCCGTCAGCGACCCGCACCCCGACGTCGCCCTCGTCGGCGTCGTGGAGGAAGAGCTCATGTTCGCCGGACTCGGCGCCACTCCGCTGCACGCACGACGCTGGCTCGCGCGGCTCGGCTACACCGAGCTGGCCGGCGTGCCGTTCGGCTCCATCGATCCCGCCGCACGCGTGCGCATCCTGTGTGAACTCGCGGTGCTCCGATCCGGCGTCGAGGGCATCGTGCTCGTGTCGCCCGACCGCCACGGAGGAAGCCCCGACGGCTGGTGGCGCATCGCGAGCGAGTTCGCGGACCGCGGCTACGCGATGCTCGTGATCATCGGAGGCTCAGCAGCCATCGCCCTGGAGCGGATGCAGGAGTTCGACGCGATCAACGCCTCCGGGCCTGTCGAACCGCTCGCGATCGACGAGCCCGCATCTCCCGCCGCCGACGAGACGCCCGCCACGAGTGAGAACGGAGATGCGCGATGAAGGTTCCCGCCATGATCGCCGCCGAGCTGCGGCGACTCACCGCGAGCCGTATGGGCATCATCGCCCTGGTCGCGTTGATCTGCGTCCCGATCCTCTACGGCGGTCTCTACCTCTGGGCGAACCAGGATCCGTACGCGAAGTTCCCCGAGGTCCCTGTCGCGCTCGTGGTCGACGACGAAGGCGCCCCCGCGCCCACCACCGGCACCGAACCCGCGACCGGCGAGACCGTGAACTACGGCGAGGACGTGGCCGAGAACCTCATCAAGGGCAACGCCTTCGACTGGCAGCTGATGTCGGCCGACGAAGCCTCCGAAGCCCTGAAACACGGCACTGTGGACTTCACCGTGACGATCCCGGCCGACTTCTCCTCCGCCCTCACCTCAGCCGCGGGAAGCGACCCGCACCAGGCGCGCATCGACCTCGAGACCAACGACGCGAACAACTACCTCGCTTCATCGATGGGCACGCAGGCCGTGGAGAAGATCCGCAGCTCGGTCGCCCAGATGGTCGGCAGCCAGGCCGCAGAGCGCCTGCTCACGGGCCTCAGCGACGTGCGCGACAAGCTGATCACGGCGACGAACGGCGCCACGCAGCTCACCGACGGCGCCGGCACCGCCGCTTCCGGCAGCTCCACCCTCGCCGAAGGCACGGCGAAACTCGCCGAAGGCACGGCGCAACTGGCCACGGGGGCGCAGAGCCTCGCGAACGGCGCGCAGCAGGTGAGCGCGGGCAACCGTCAGCTCGCCGATGTCGCCGACCGTGCAGGATCCGCGGTGCAGCAGGCCGCGAACGCCCTGCCGCAGGTGCGCACCGACATCGCGAACGCCCTGACGCAGCAGGGCCTCACGCCCGACGAGATCGACCAGGTGCTCGCCACGCTCGATCCGCTCGGCGCTCGCCTGCAGGAGGGGAACACTCAGGTGCAGGCCGCGGTCGGCAAGGTCGACCAGCTCGCCGCCGGTGCCGCCTCCCTCGCCTCGGGCGCCTCGGAACTCGCCACCGGTGCCGGCGCGGTCGCCACGGGTGCCTCCGCCGCGAACGACGGTGCCTCTCAGCTGCGCGATGGACTCGCCACGCTCGCCTCCGGCACGGCCGAGCTGCGCGACGGACTGTCCCAGGGCGTCGACGCGATTCCCGCCTCCACCCCCGACCTGCGCTCGCTTCAGGCCGACACGATCGCCGACCCGGTCAAGGTGTCGAGCGACAAGGTCGCCTCCGCCGAGGACTACGGTGCCGGACTCGCCCCCTTCTTCGCCGCGCTCTCCGCCTGGATCGGCATCTACGCCCTCTTCCTGATCGTGAAGCCCATCTCCCGGCGCGCCATCACCGCACTGCACTCCCCCATCCGCATCACGCTGGCCGGCTGGCTGACCCCGGCGATGCTCGGTGCCGTGCAGATGCTCGGGTTGATGGGCATCCTCGCCATCACGCTCGGCTTCACCTTCGACCATCCGCTCGGCACGCTCGGCATCATGGTCTTCGCGTCGGCGACCTTCGCGGCGATCATCCTCGCCCTGAACGTCTGGCTCGGATCGGTCGGGCAGTTCCTCGGCCTGGTTCTTATGGTGCTGCAACTGGTCACCGCGGGCGGCACGTTCCCGTGGCAGACGCTGCCCGCTCCCCTCGCCGCCCTGCATCACGTGCTGCCGCTGGGTTACGTCGTCGATGCGATGCGACAGCTGATGTACGGCGGCGACTTCGCGCGTGCCGGCGGGGATCTGGCCGTGCTCGGCGTGTGGCTCGTCAGCGCGCTGCTGTTCGCGATGATCGGGGTGACGCGGATGACACATCGGCGCACCCTGCGCGATCTGCAGCCGAGCCTGATCGGATGATCGACCCGGTGCTCGTCGCGGAACGCCTCGTGGCGAGCGCCGGTGCGGATATGATGCGAAGGCGCGGCCCTGAAACGCGCGCTGGGGCTCGGTGGAACTGAGTTCCACCTTTCTACCCGAAAGTGTTCTCGACGATGATGACCGATTCGCAGGAGTCCGCTGCCCCTTCCCGCCTCCCGCTGGGCGTTCGCATCGGGCGCATCGCGTTCCTCGTCGTGGCCGCCGTCGTGGTGATCGCCGTGGCTGCGGCGTTCTTCGTGACCTGGACCATCCAGCGTTCCTTCCCGCAGACCGAGGGATCGATCGAGCTCGACGGGCTCGCGGCCGCAGTGACCGTGCAGCGAGACGACCGCGGTATCCCGACGATCACCGCCGACTCGACCGACGACCTGTTCTACGCGCAGGGCTTCGTGCACGCGCAGGACCGGTTCTTCGAGATGGACTTCCGCCGCCATGTGACCGCCGGCCGCGTCGCCGAGATGTTCGGGGAGTCGCAGGCCGGCACCGACGCCTTCCTCCGCACGCTCGGATGGCGCACGGTCGCGGAGGCCGAGGTCGAGGCGATGGACGACACCACGCGCGGCTACTACGAGGCCTATGCGGATGGCGTGAACGCCTACCTGGCTTCGCGCTCCGGCGCCGAACTGTCGCTCGAGTACGCCGTGATCGGACTGCAGAACCCCGACTACGCTCCCGAGCCGTGGGAACCCGCGGATTCCGTCGCCTGGCTCAAGGCCATGGCCTGGGACCTGCGCGGCAACATCGAGGACGAGACCGAGCGCTCGCTGCTGGCCGCAGAGCTGAGCACAGGCGCGGACGGGACAGAGGACGCGGCCACCGGTGACCTGCTGGCGAAGCTCTACCCCGACTACCCGTTCGACGAGAACCCCGTGATCGTGCCCAAGATCTCGACCGTTCCCGCACTCGGCACCGATGCGGAGCCTGCGGCCTACACCACCTCCGAGACCGACGGCGAGGCGCAGCAGGCATCGACGACCGTCGAGTGGGAGGAGACCTCGAGCGTGATGGAAGCGGCGAGTGTGCTGGTCGGCGATGTCGGCGAGGGCATCGGCTCGAACTCCTGGGTCGTCTCCGGAGACCTCACCGAAACCGGGATGCCCCTGCTCGCGAACGATCCGCACCTCGGGGCCTCGCTGCCCTCGGTCTGGTACCAGGTGCAGTTGAAGTGCTCGACGGTGAGCGAGGAGTGCCCGTTCGACGTGGGAGGCTTCTCGTTCTCCGGCCTTCCCGGCATCGTCATCGGCCACAACCAGAAGGTCGCCTGGGGGTTCACGAACCTCACCACCGATGTCACCGACCTCTACATCGAGCGCGTCGAGGGCGACCAGTACTGGCGCGACGGAGCACTGGTGCCTCTCGAGGAGAGCACCGAGACGATCAAGGTCGCGGGCGGCGACGACATCGAGCTGACCATCCGCTCGACCGTCCACGGGCCCCTCATCTCCGGACTCACGGACGACTTCACGGCGATCGCGGGGGCTCCGGAACCCGCCCTCGGCGCCGAAGCCACCGCCCCGGCGTCCGCACCCCCCGGTTCCGACGATGCCGAGTACGCCGTGAGTCTGCGGTGGACCGCGCTCGATCCCGGCACGGCGGCGACGGCCATCTTCGCGCTCTCCACCGCGCAGGACTTCGACGACTTCCGCTACGCGGCCTCGCTCTTCGACGTGCCGGCACAGAACCTCATCTACGCCGACACCGAGGGCAACATCGGCTACCAGACCCCGGGCCGCCTTCCGATCCGCGGCGCGGGCGACGGATGGATGCCGCAGCCCGGGTGGGACAGCAGCTACGACTGGACGGGGTTCATCCCGTTCGAGGAGCTGCCGGTCTCGTACAACCCCACCTCGGGATACATCGTGACCGCGAACAACGCGATCGTCACCGACGACTACGCCTACTTCCTCTCCCGCGACTGGGACTACGGCTACCGCGCCGCCCGGATCGCACACCTCATCGAGCGACGCGCGGCCGTCGCACCCCTGACCGCCGACGACATGCGCGAGATCCAGATGGACAACGAGATGTGGATCGGCACCCAGCTGGCGACCGCCATGGCCGACGTCGACGTGTCCGGTGCAGGCCCGACCGCGGCCGTCGAACTGCTGCAGGGGTGGGACGGGCAGAACTCCGCATCGTCGGCGGCTGCGGCGTACGCGAACGTTCTGTGGTCGAACCTGGTGCAGAACATCTTCGCCGAGCGCGCTCAGCCGCTCCCCATCGACGGCCAAGCTCGGCTCTTCACCGTCGTCTCCGACATGCTGGCCGATCCTTCCGACCCGCTCTGGGTCAACGCGCAGATCGACGTCGACGGGATGGAGCAGATGCTGGCGCTGTCGGCGGAAGAGGCCTTCGACGAGCTCGCGGCTCTGCAGGGCACGACCGTCTCACGCTGGAACTGGGGCGACCTGCACGCGATCACCCTCACCAGTGAGACACTCGGCTCCTCGGGCATCGCGCCGATCGAAGCACTCTTCAACCGTGGACCTTTCCCGGTCAGCGGAGGGGCCTCGGTGGTGAACGCGACCGGATGGGAGCTCGGGGTCTCGTACGCCACCACGACCGTGCCGTCGATGCGCATGGTCGTCGACCTCTCCGACTTCGACGCCTCGACCTGGAATCATCTCACCGGCGCCTCGGGTCACGCGTACAGCGAGCACTACACGGATCAGACGGCGGACTGGGCAGCGGGCATCCAGAAGCCGTGGGCGTACTCGGCGAAGGCCGTGAAGGCAGCGGCGGTCAACACCCTGGTGCTCACGCCGGCCGGCTGAACGACGGCTCTCGGGGCATCTGAAGCAGCGCCCCAGGATGCTCGGCTAGCGTTGACGGGTGCCATCCGCCTATCTCGCCCCCAAGGGCACCCCCGTCACGCTTCTGGAGTTCGAGCACGCAGGTGCGACCCTCATCGCCGAGACGTTCGGTGAGGGCCCGCACACGTATCTGCTCCTGCACGGCATCGGCATGGGGCGGAGCGTCTATCTCGATATCGTGCAACGTCTCGAGGGAAGGGTCATCGCTCTCGATCTGCCCGGATTCGGCGAGGCGCCCGAGCCCACCCGCACACTCACCATGGAACGGCATGCCGACCTCGTCGCGGCCTACCTGCAGCACGTCGACTCGGGCCGCGTCGTCGTGATCGGGCACTCGATGGGCAGTCAGATCGCCGCCGAGCTCGCCGCGCGGCATCCGTCCCTCGTCGAGGGAGTGGTGCTCGCCGGCCCCACCGTGAACAAGGCCGCGCGCAACATCGGCGCGCAGGCGCGGTATCTGCTCACAGACCTCATCGGCGAACGCCCCCTGGTCATCTGGCGCGGGGCCCGGGAGTACCTCCGCGGCGGCCCCCACCTGTTCCGGAAGATGCGTGCGACCATCGTGCACGAGCCCGAAGACGCCTTCGTGCGCATCCAGTGCCCCGTGCTCGTGCTGCGCGGGGAGAGCGATCCGCTGGCTCCGATGAGCTGGTGCCGCGAGATCATCGACGCCATCCCCGGCGCCGACCTCGAAGTCATCCCCGACCACGGTCACGGCACGCTGATCAGCGACTCCGAACCCGCGGCGCGCCTGATCCACGAGTTCACTGCTCGCCTCTGACGCCCCGGGCCCTCCTCATGAGCGGCCCGCGCGACGCGGCGTGCCGGCATCGAGCGCCCGGCGCAGCCGGGCAGGATCAGCCTCGATGTCAGCCCGCAGCGGGCGGGGTCTGCTTCGACTCGGAGAGCTCGTCGACGACGAGGCCGCGCTGCTCGATGGTGCCGTTGCGATACGCCTGCCGTCCGACCATGTGCGCCGACAGGGGAGCGGTGGCGAACTGCATGAGCACGACCGGGGCGACCAGCACGAACCCGATCAGGATGCCGCCGACCGACCGCTGCGACAGCGCGATCGCGATGCAGATGAGCAGCAGTCCGAGCACCTGAGGCTTGGTCGCCGCGTGCAATCGCGACGGCACATCGCGGAAGTGCAGCAGTCCGACCGCCGCCGACAGGCACAGCAGCGCTCCGAGCAGGATGAGCACCAGGACCGCCACGTCGATGACGGCATCCGGGATCATGAGACCGAACACGTTCATGGTGTCGTGTTGTCCCTTCTCGCGACGAACCGGGCGACGGCGATCGATCCGAACACTCCGATCGCCGCGATGATCAAGAGCACGGGGATGTTTCGAGTGTGACCGTTGATCGCCATCTCGGCGCCGATCACGCACATCACCTCGGTGAGCAGCACGTCGGAGGCGACGGCGCGGTCGAGGATCGACGGTCCGCGCACGATGCGGATCAGCGCGAGCACAGCGGCGATGCCGAACACCACCATGATCAGCAGCAGGAGGATGTTCATCGGGCACCGCCCTTCATCGTTCCGAGTCCCGCGCGCTCGTCGGCCTTGAGGGCACGATACTGATCGGGGTCGCCGAGTGCACGCACCACGCGTCGCTCCCACCGGAGCACGCCGTCGCGCTGCTTCTCCACGTCGTCGAGGTTCCGGACCCCGATCACGTGCAGGTACAGGATCCGCCGGTCGCGGTCGGTCTCCACGACGAGAGACCCGGGGATCAGCGACGACACGACGGCGACGTGCGTCATCACCAGGTCGTCGGCATACCGCAGCGGCACCGCGATGATGGCCGTGCCGGGCTGGCGACGGAAGTCGAACACCTGCACCGTGACCGAGAGAGCACCGCTCAGCACCGCGAACAGGAATTGCACCACGAACAGTGCGGCGTACCAGAGATTGATGCGCCCGGAGAGCGCGACGGTCGGCAGTCGGAACACGCGGGTGACGAAGATCGCGACGACGAGTCCGGTGAGGAACGACAGCACCGTGAACTGCGCCCACAGCAGCATCCAGAGCACCACGAGCCAGGCGAGGAAGGGCAGCTGCACGCGGATGTCGCGCCAGAGGTGACGTCGGGTGTCGCGCGCCATCAGCCCACCTCCTCTTCCAGCTGCACGAGGCTCACCGGCTGCAGCAGTGCGGCGCCGATGCGGTCGCAGAGGGCGTAGAGAGGACCAGCGAAGATCGTCAACGCGAGCGTGACCGCGACCATGCCGCCGGTCGCC
This sequence comes from Microbacterium sp. UBA3486, assembly GCF_002377845.1. NCBI lineage: Bacteria > Bacillati > Actinomycetota > Actinomycetes > Micrococcales > Microbacteriaceae > Microbacterium > Microbacterium sp. UBA3486. The sequence goes on along the minus strand of NZ_DFQP01000060.1, from coordinate 18,228 downwards.
ACGGTCATGATCTTCGGGATGCGACGGCGCTCCTGCTGCTCATCGGCCGCCGGCGCGTTGCCGAGGTACGAGATGCGTCCCTCGGTCTCGGTGGAGTCCTCCTCTTCGCGCCAGAAGGCGAGGTTCCAGGCGCGCATCAGGGCGTAGAGGGTCAGCAGCGACGTGACGATGCCGCCGAAGATCAGCACGATCATGATCGGTGTGCCGACCGAGGCCGCCGCCTCGAAGAGGGCGAACTTGCCGATGAAGCCGGAGAAGGGCGGCAGTCCGCCGAGGTTGATCGCGGGGACGAAGTAGAGGACGGCGATCAGGGGGGCGACCTTCAGCAGCCCCTTGACCCGCAGGATCGAGGTGCTTCCGGCTCGACGTTCCACGAGCCCGACGGCGAGGAACAGGGTGGTCTGCACGACGATGTGGTGCACGATGTAGTACACCGTGGCGCCGATCGCGGCGGGGGTCGCTATCGCGAGGCCGAAGATCATGTAGCCGACGTGGCTGACCAGTGTGAACGACAGGATTCGCTTGAGCTCGGCCTGTGCGACGGCACCGAGCACTCCGACGATCATGGTCGCGAGCGCGATGATCAAGAGCAGCGTGTCGATGCTGTTCGAGGCGAAGAGCTGGGTCTCGGTGCGGATCAGCGCGTACACGCCGACCTTCGTCAGCAGGCCGGCGAACACGGCGGTGACCGGGGCCGGTGCGGTCGGGTACGAGTCCGGCAGCCAGAACGAAACCGGGAAGATGGCGGCCTTGATGCCGAAGGCGACCACGAGCATCAGGTGCAGCACCAGCTGCGTCTCCTGCGGGAGCTCCGACATGCGCTCGGCGATCTGGGCCATGTTGACCGTGCCGAGTGCGCCGTAGATCATCGCGATCGACGCGAGGAACAGGATCGACGAGACCAGCGAGACCACGATGTAGACCGCGCCGGTACGGATGCGGGACTCGGTGCTGCCGAGAGTGATCAACACGTACGACGCGACGAGCAGGATCTCGAAGCCGACGTAGAGGTTGAACAGGTCGCCCGCGATGAAGGCGTTGAAGATGCCGGCCGCGAGGATCAGGTACGACGGGTTGAAGATCGAGATCGGCGTCTCGTCGGTGCCGTCTGCGGCACCCTGGCCGATGGAGAAGAACAGGACCGCGAGCAGCACGATGCTGGAGATGAGCACGAGGAGGGCGGCGAGCCTGTCGACGTAGAGCACGATGCCGAACGGCACGGGCCAGCCGCCGACCGACACCGCCAGCGGAGCACCGGAATCGACCACGACCAGGAGCACGGCGGCGATGACCGAGACGGCGGCGAGAGTGGCGACCGTGACGACGACCTGCAGGCGCGCATTGCGACCGAAGACGAGGGTGACCGCGGCGCCCAGCAGAGGCAGTGCGACGAGGAGCGGGACGAGGGCGGTCATGGCTTGCCCTCCTCGTTCTCGTCGCGGTCATGGGGTTGGTCGGGGCGCGGTTCACGGCCCTCGTCGGAGGGTTCTGACGGTTCGGAGGGCTCGCTCCCCCACCCGGTCGGGGCGTCGAACGGAGCATCGTCGTGGATCGAGGGATGATCGCGCATGTGCAGCACCGTGATCGGCGCGGTCTGCACGCCGACGAAGTCGGTGGTCGCCTCGTCGTCGTCGGTCTCGGACTCGTCGTCCATGAGGTCTTCGTCGGCATCTGTGCGCTCGCGGAGCGCGATGTCGGCCTCGTCGTCCTCGACCGTGTCGGCCTGACCCAGTTGCCAGGAGCGGTAGATCAGGGCGAGCAGGAAAGCCGAGACCGCGAACGTGATGACGATGGCGGTGAGGGTGAGCGCCTGCGGGAGCGGGTCGCTCATCTCCCCTTCCGTCCCGAAGAACGGCGCGTTGCCGGGAACGCCCATCACGATCAGGAGCAGCAGGTTCGTGGCGTTGCCGAGCAGCAGGAAGCCGATCAGCACACGGGTCAGGCTGCGCTCCAGCATCGCGTAGACGCCGCACGCGAAGAGGATGGCCATGATGACGATCAGGGTGAGGGAGACGTCCATCAGCTGCTCCTCCCGCCCCGGGAGAGGAATCCTTCAGGACCCGGTGTGGTGCGCAGCGCCGCCTGACGGTCGACCTCGGCGCCCAGACTGCGCAGCACGTCGAGGACGAGCCCGATCACGACGAGGTACACGCCGATGTCGAAGATGGTCGAGGTGACGAACTCCATGTGTCCGATGCCGGGGATCTCCCACTCCCAGAAGGTGCTGGTCAGGGGCGCGAGACCGAAGAACAGGGGAACGACCGCCGTGCCGACGGCGAGGATCAGGCCGGTGCCGAGCAGTCGTCCCGCATCCGTGGGGGCCGCGGCGCCCAGCTCCCAGCGTCCGCCGGCGATGTAGCGCATCACGAGTGCCATGCCCGCGACGAGACCGCCGGCGAAGCCGCCGCCCGGCAGATTGTGGCCGGAGAACAGAAGGAAGATCGACACCACGATGATGGTGTGGAACAGGATGCGGACGATCACCTCGAGCAGGATCGACCTGTTCTCGGGCTTCATCTTCTGACCGCCGACGAGCCACGCCCGCGGGCTGCTCTCGTTCTCGGAGGTCTGGAATCGGATGCCCTCGGTGGTCTCGACGAGCGGGCGGCTGCGTGCGGCCTTGCGCGTCGCCCGGGGGAGATTCTTGGTGGCGGCGAGCAGGTCGGCGCGGTGCGTGACGAACACCAGGGAGGCCACACCTGTCGCGGCGAGCACGAGCACCGAGAGCTCGCCCATGGTGTCCCAGCCGCGCAGGTCGACCAGCGCCACGTTGACGACGTTCTTGCCGTGTCCGATCTCGTACGCGAGCTTCGGGAACGCCTCCGAGATCGGGTCGGCGATGCGCGACTGGGTGGCGACGACGGCGACGAAGGCCATCGTGACGCCCACGCCGATCGCCAGCAGCGCGCGGGGGATGCGTCCGACCGACGCGTTGTGCTCGCCCATCCGCGCGGGGAGGCGACGGAGCACCAGCGCGAACGTGACCATCGTGACCGTCTCGACCAGGATCTGCGTCAGCGCGAGGTCGGGTGCACCGCTCGTCGCGAACAGCACGACCATGCCGAGTCCGGTGACCGAGACGAGCACCACGCCGGTGTAGCGCTTCTGCGCACGGACGGCGAAGATGCCGGCGATCGCCATGATCGGCGCGACCACGATCTGCGCCGGGGTGTGCCAGAGGGACAGGTTGTACCGATCGATGTCGCTCGCGATGAGGGCCGTGACCTCGGCGGCGACGAACACCACGAAGATGGTGCCGACGTACACCGGCAGCGAGCCCCGCTGGGTGAGCGTGGTGCTGAGCACCGAGAGCCGGTCGACGCCGCGCATGACGAAGTAGTAGATGTCGGCCGCGGTGAATCGCAGGATACGCGGCTTGCGATCCCATCCGGTCCTGCGGGTGACCAGGAACAGCCCGATGCCGAGCAGGATCGACAGGATCGAGATGCCCAGTGCGGGCTCGAAGCCGTGCCACAGCGCGAGATGGCCGGGGCCCTCGACGGCCTCGCCCGCATGGTCGAGCCCCGGGGTCGCGGTGAGGGCGTACCCCTGCAGAGCCGTGTCGAGAGCGGGTGCGCCGATACCCGCGGCGAGCGTGACGCCGGCGAGGATGATCGGGGCCGACAGGAAGCCGACCGGCGGATCGGGCCAGGCTGTGTCGGGGAGTTGCTGCCCCTGCTCATCGCGCTTCTTCCAGAACGCACCCCAGAGGAAACGCACCCCATATGCCGCAGTCAGCATGGATCCGAGGACGATACCGATGAGGGCGACGAGTCCCCACGGGGATCCGCCTTGTGCGTCGTCGAGGAGGGCGGTGAGCGTGGATTCCTTGGCGACGAAGCCGATGGTCGGCGCTATGCCCGCCATCGATGCCACGGAGATGAATGCCGCGGTCGCCATGACGGGCGCCTGCCGACCGACGCCGGAGAGCTCGTTGATGTCTCGGGTGGACAGCTGACGGTCGATGACGCCGACGATCAGGAAGAGCGCCGACTTGAACAGCGCGTGCCCGATGACCAGGGCGAGACCGGCGAGCGCCGCCGCCTGCGTGCCGTAGCCGACGACGATCGCGAAGAAGCCGAGCTGGCTGACCGTACCGAAGGCGAGAATGCGCTTGAGGTCGGTCTCACGCAACGCCTGGATGCCCCCGAGCAGCATCGTGATGATGCCCAGGGTGATGACGATCGGCCGCCAGGTGGTGCTGAACGCGAAGATCGGCGCGAACCGGGCGATCAGGTAGATGCCGGCCTTCACCATCGCGGCGGCGTGCAGATACGCGCTCACCGGCGTGGGCGCGGCCATCGCACCGGGGAGCCAGAAGTGGAAGGGGAACAGTGCCGACTTGCTGATCGCCCCGATCAGGAGCATGACGATCGCAGCATCGACGAGAGGTCCGCTGGGCGCGATGACGAGGATCTCGCGGATGCTCGAGGTGCCGGTGTCGACCACGAGCAGCACGACGCCCACGAACATCACGAGGCCACCGAGCGTCGTGACCAGCAGAGCCTGCAGCGCCGCACGACGGCTGGCGGCACGGCGGCGGTAGTGACCGATGAGGAGGTACGAGAGGATGCTCGTGACTTCCCAGAACATGACGAGGATCACGAGGTCATCGGTCAGGACCAGTCCGTACATCGCGCCCGCGAAGCCCAACAGCACGCCGGCGAACTGTCCGACGCCCGCCGAGTCCTCGTAGAAGTACCAACGGCAGTAGAGGAGAACCAGTGCTCCGACGCCCGTGACGATCAGGGTGAGCACCCAGCCGAGCACGTCCATGTTCATGGAGAGGTTCAGACCCAGTTGGGGGATCCACTCGACCGACTCGAACGGTACCGGCCCGTCGAGCACCTGCGGCGTCATGACGAGTGCATGCACGAAGGCGGCGGCCGGGACGAGGGCGGCGATGGCGAAAGCCTGAGCTCCGAGCCAGCGCACCAGAACGGGCATCAACAGCGACCCGAGGAGGAACACAGCGAGGAGCATCAGCATATACGCGGCTCCCTCAGGGCTCGTCGGCCATTTCGGCACAGGCGGGCGGGTGTCAGACCAGTTTACCGGCGCGAGAGGTTCCTGCGGTCCACGTTTGCACGATCGTGCGAGAGTAGCCCCATGCGGCGGGTCTGGGTTCGAGAGCTCGCGGGCTGGGTGGGGGCACTGGCCGTGGCGATGATCACGGTGGCGCAGGTCGCTTCATCCGCTCGCGCCGACCTGCTGTTCCGCGATGGAGATTCCCTGGTCGTGGCGATGTTCGCACGATCCGTCCTGTCCGGCGCTCCGCTGGATTGGGCGATGTCCAGCGTGCTGTTCCTGCCCGAGTCTGCTGTGTTCGCCGGCCTCGATGCGGTGCTGCCCGTCGACGTGAACGGATTGCTCACGATCGATGCCGTCATCAACATGCTCGCTCTCTACGGGGCCCTCCGGCTGGTCTCGGGCCGTCGACGCGACGACACCGCCCCGGTCAGCTGGGCGCTCCTCGGGCTCGCGGTCTTCGGCATCTTGGCGATGACCGATGTCTCGGGTTCTCGGGACGCGCTCGAACTCGCCTCCCTGCTGCTCACCACCACGTATTACTGCTCGACGGTGATCGCCGTCGTGCTGTCCGTCGGTCTGGTGCGTCGGGTGATCGACCGCGACGAGGGCGGGACCGGGTCGTTGGTCGCTCTCGGCGCGACGGCCGCCGTCTCCACCCTCTCCAACCCGTTGTTCGCCGCCTGGGCGACGGTTCCGATCGCTCTTCTCCTCGCCGTCATGCTCATCCGGTCGCCTCGACGCACCCGCACGGCGACGATGCTCGTCGTGCTGGTCCTGGGCACCGCGATGGGCTTCCTCGGTCGCATTCCTCTTCGGGCATGGATCGCCAACACCGGAGCCGGCTACGCCCAGCCCGAACTCTGGCCGGAGTCGGCGGGCTACTACGGACCCCTTCTCCTCGCCCGCACGGCGACGCCCGCCGGCATCATCGGCGCCCTGATCGTGCTCGCCCTCATCGCGTCGGCCATCGCGCGCACGGCGCGAGCGGGCGATCCCGGCACGCGGTTCGTCGCGACCGTCGCGTGGGTCACCCCCGTGCTCGTCGCGATCGGCGCGATCGCTCTCGGCACCCACGCCGCCCGGTACCTGCAGCCCCTCGTCTTCGCGCCGGTGCTCGCCGTGGTGGCGGCTCCCCGTGCCTGGCGGGTGCCGCGGCGTGCCGGTGCTCTCCTCGCGGCGGCCGCCACCGTGGTGCTCGTGATCGGCGGCACGTTCAGCGTTCCCCGGCTCGCCACTGCGAGCGCCGCCCCCGATGCCGATCTCGCCTGTGTGACCGACTGGGTCGATGCGTCGGGCCGGGTCGGGGCCGGCCAGTTCTGGACGGTACGCCTACCGAAGCTGCATCTGGAGGATCCCGCCCGTCTCGTGCAGGTCGATCATGAGCTCAACGGCTACGCGTGGCTCGTGAACCGAACGGATTTCGATGTCGGTGAGGTGTCATTCCTCGTGGAGGACGCCCAGACGGTCCCCTGGCGCCTCTCGTCACCGGTCATCCCTGACGAGGTGATCGACTGCGGGCGCTACCGCATCCTCGATTTCGGGGAGAACGGCCTGCCGCTCGGTCCGCAGCGCAGCTGAGCGGGCGCCGCTCAGCGCGGAACGGGGCCGGTGGTCGTGCCGGCGCGGAACACACAGGTGAGATGCTGCGTCTCGCCCGGTTCTCCGCGGAGCATGCGGGCGACCTGCTCCCCCGCCGCGCGACCCTTCTCGACCGCCGGTTGCACGCTGGTGGTGAGGGTGAGATCCCCGAAGCCGTCGAGCGGGATCCCGTCGAAACCGGCGACCGAGAGGTCCTCGGGCACGCGGAGCCCCAGTTCCTCGGCCGCTCGGATCACCCCGACCGCGAGCAGGTCGCTCTGGGCGAGCACGGCCGTCGGGCGGGTGGCGGGGTCGGTCAGAAGCATCCGTCCGACCAGCACGCCCTCGTCGATGAGGCTGCCGGACGCCGAGATCGCCGGCGCATCGGGGAACACCTGACGCATCCCCTCGAGGCGATGCACCGAGACGTCGACGGTCGCGTTCGCGATCCGTTCGGGGGTCACCAGTGCCCGTTCCCGTTCGCTGTCGAGCGAGAGCGTGACCAGCGCCACGTCGCGGTGACCGAGGTCGTGGACGTGCCGCGCGACGTCGGCGGACGCTGCGACGTTGTCGAGCGTGATGCGGGGGATATCCTCACCGGCATCTCCTTCGATCACGACCACCGGCAGACCACGGCCGACGACCACCTCGAGCGAGGCCTTCGTGCGCCCCGAGCATCCGATCAGGACGAAGGCATCGACGGGGGCGTTCGTGATGGCGGCCCCCTCCTCCCCCGGTTCGTCGCGCATCAGGAGGATGCCCGCACTGAGGTCGGCGAGACCGTCGGTGAGGCCGTCCATCATGGCCGTCGTCACCGGATCGAGGAATGCCGCGCGCAGATGCCCCTCGAGAACGACGGCGACGATGCCGCTGCGTCCGCGACGCAGCGACGCCGCGCGGGGATCCGGACCCGCGTATCCGAGGTCCGACGCCGCGGTGAGCACACGCTCCCGCGTGGCGGCCGCCACATTCGCCTTGCCGCTGAAGACGACCGAGGCGGTGGACGTCGCCACGCCCGCCTCACGTGCGACGTCGGCGATCGTGGGCCGACGCGGCGTCTCCTGACTGCTCATACTTCGAGGATAGCTCCCCACGGTTCCCTTCGGTCGAATCGATTCGATAGGCTGTCCGGCATGGAAACAGCCCTCTCCCGTTCGCAGTTCGTGCGCTGGCGCGCGGCGATCTTCGCCATCTTCCTCGCGAGCGGGCTGTCGATCGCCACCTGGGCGTCGCGCGTACCCGGTATCAAGGAGGCGCTGGGGCTCGACAACGCGCAGGTCGGCCTCATCCTGCTCGGCATGGGCGTGTCATCGATCATCGGCATCTCGACAGGTCCCGCCGTGATGGCGCGCCTCGGTGCCCGGCGGGGCATGCTCCTGACGATGCTGATGTTCGCATCCGGGATCGTCCTCGTGGGCCTCGGGGCCAATGTGTTCGGCTCCGTTCCCTTCGTCATCATCGGCATGGTGCTGTTCGGGTTCGGCAACGGATCGGTCGACGTGATGATGAACGTCGAAGCCACGGCGATCGAGCAGCAGATGGGCCGCACGATCCTGCCGGTCTTCCACGCATTCTTCAGCTTCGGCACGGTCATCGGCGCGGGAATCGGCGCCCTCGCGGCGCAGCTCTCCATCAACGTCGCCACCCACGCCGCGGTCATGGGTGCGCTGATCGCCGTGATCGCGATCGTCTGCTTCTTCCAGGTGCCGGTGCGCGAGGCCGCCCTCGATCCCGCGGCGCACGAGAAGCCGGCCTTCCGTGCACGCATGCACACCGCGCTCGAGGCATGGCGCGAACCGCGCACCTATCTGATCGGCGTGGTCATGCTCGGCATGTCATTCGCCGAGGGCGGCGCCAACGACTGGATCGCCCTGGGCACCGAGCAGGGGCACGGCTTCGCCGAGGGTACCGGCGCCGTGTCGCTCGCCGTGTTCTCGGTGGGCATGACCGTCGTGCGTCTGTTCGGAGGTCCGCTCGTCGACCGCTTCGGCCGCGTGCTGGTGCTGCGCATCCTCGCGGTCGCGGCGGCATCGGGCATCCTGCTCTTCATCCTCGCGCCCACCTTCCCGCTCGTGCTCGTCGGGGCGGCGCTCTGGGGCGTCGGCGCTTCCCTCGGCTTCCCGCTCGGCATGTCGGCGGCGGCCGACGATCCGGCAAAGGCAGCGGCCCGGGTGAGCGCTGCGGCCACGATCGGCTACATCGCGTTCCTGGGTGGACCTCCCGTGCTCGGCGTCATCAGCGAGCACATCGGTCTGCTCAACACGCTGTTCATCCTGGTCGCACTGGTCGTGATGTCCGGGCTGTTCTCCGGCGCCGCGCGCCCGCTCCGCGACGACGAGAAGACGCCGGCCGCGACGACTCCACAGGGCTGACCACGGCGGCGGGCTGACCACGGCGGCGGGGTGATCACGGCGGCGGAGTGATCACGGCGGCGGAGTGAGGTTCAGTCCTCGCCACCGCGGACGAGCGCTGCCGCGTGTGAACGGCTGCGCGCGCCGAGCTTGGTGAGCACATTCGAGACATGAGTCTTGACCGTCGGCACCGAGATGCACAGCCGTGCGGCGAGTTGAGCGTTCGACCACCCCTGCAGGATCCCCTCGAGCACCTCCTGCTCCCGGCCGGTCAGATTCGCGAGCCTCCCCGCATCCGGCATCGGCACGGGAAGCGCGGCGTTCTCGGCGACGGCGGCGAGCGCACGTCTCGTCACCCGCGGATCCAGAGCGCCGTCGCCCGCAGCGACCGCGCGGACAGCCTGCCCGAGGGTAGGGGCGTCCACCGTCTTGAGCAGGAATCCGACGGCCCCGGCACGGATGGCCCCGAACACGAGGTCGTCCTCGTCGAAGCTCGTCAGGACCAGGACGTCGCCGAGACCGCGCTCGACGATCTCTCTGGTGGCCGAGATCCCGTCCCGCCCCGGCATCCGCACATCCATGAGCACGACGTCCGGGCGCAGTGCCGCGGCGTTGCGGACAGCGACCTCACCATCCGCGGCCTCTCCGACCACCGTGATGCCCTGTGTCTCGAGCATGATGCGCAGGCCCGCCCTGATCGCGCTGTGATCGTCGGCCAGCAGCACGGTCGGCGCCGTCATGGCCGCACCTCCATCGGGATGCGCCCCTCGACCGCCCATCCGCCCGGGGTCGGCCCCGCGGAGAAGACGCCGTCCAACGCGCCGACGCGTTCCCGGAGCATCTGCAGCCCCCAGCCTTCGTCGCCGTGTGCAGCAGCGCGGCTGGGCGCACCGCCACGCGAGCGCACCTCGACCCGCACCTCGGAGTCCTGCTCCTGAACCGTGATGCCGACGACGGCACCGCTCGCATGGCGGATGCAGTTGTTCAGCGCCTCGCGCACGATGCGAATGACGGCCTGCTCGCGTGCCGCACCGATGTCCTCGATGTCATCGACGACGAGATGCACGACGAGCCCTGCCCGCTCAGCCTCCTGCACGATTCCGCCGAGATCCGCCCAACGGGGTGCAGGAGCCAGAGTCCCGTCGCCGCGACGGAGCACCGAGATCATGGATCGCAGCGCACCATGAGCATCGAGTCCCGCGTCGCGCACAGCCTGCAGGGCTTCTCGATCCCTGGCACGGTCGGGTGCGGACGACAACGCCGCTTCGGCACGGATCGCCATCGCCATCACGTGACCGGCGACGACATCGTGCAGCTCTCTCGCCATCGTCTCGCGCTCACGCTGCACCGCTTCGACGCGGTCCCGCTTCGCGGCGGCGGCGGCCTCTTCCGCTCGCTGACGATGCAGCTCGGCGAGTTCGTGGGCCTGGGAGACCGCCACCGCCCACCAGTAGTCGGTGCCGAAGATCGCGCCGAACTGCACGCCGATGAGGAAGGCCACGGCGAACGGCACGTCGGTGAAGAGCCAGGCGGCGAGGAAGAAGATGATCGTCGATGCACCCAGCAGGAGGAGCAGCACCCGCCTCCCCTGCGGCCCCGCCAGGAACGCCGCCGTCCACAACACATCCAGCAGCACCACGAGCGTGCCGATGCCGCCGACGGTGAGCAGATCGACCACGAAGAGGAGCGTGACCAACGCGAGGACCGTCACGGGCATACGCCGCTTGACGAGGGCGAGCGCGCAAGCGGGAAGCGCGAGGGCCAGTGCCCACCACGGCGAGACGGAGGTCCCGAGGATCGAGAACGGACCCCAGATGCCGCGGAACCCGAAGCCCGCCATGACGACCGCGAGGATCGCCATCCCGAGCGGATCCGCCCACCAGCGGTGCCGGCGGTACCAGGCTCCGAACCCGCCTTCGACCTGCTCGTGCATGCCCTCATGCAACCACGGCGCGCGCGCTCGCGCATCCGACGAAGGGATGAGGGAGCCGAAGGAGACGCTACTTTCGCCCGATCCGCAGCCGTCCCCCGTTCCGTGAACGTGGAGACATGGAACTCTTCGGCGGCCTGCCGCTTCCCCTCTCCCTCGCCCTCCTGGCGCTGATCGATGGGCTGAGCGTCGGCACTCTCCTCATCCCCGTCTTCCTGCTCCTGCATCCGGGGCGGGTGCGCGCCGGACGCATCCTGCTGTATCTGGTGACGATCGCCGCGTTCTACCTGCTCGTCGGGCTCCTCTTCCTCTGGGGGCTGGTGAATCTCGTCGACGTGGCGTCCGACTTCCTGGCCTCGCCCGCCGGCCTGGTCATCCGCCTGCTCGTCGGAGGAGCGCTCCTCATCACGGCCTTCGTGATGCCGACCGGTGACAAGCGCGCCAAGCCCACGTCGACGACCCCCACGTCGGGACCCACGACCCCGCAGGTCTCGGCGTGGACGGGGATGCCGACGAGGTCGGCTGCGCACAGCTCGTCGATGACGACACCACCCCCTCCGGCTCCCCCGATGACGACGGACGCCGCGCCGCGCCCCGGTCGCATCACCCGGTGGCGCGAGCGACTGCTCGACCCGCGCACTCGCGGGACCGCCGTGATGGCCGTCGCGATCGCCGCCGGGCTTGTCGAGATCGCCACCATGCTCCCGTATATCGTCGCGATGACGATGCTGGCGGATGCGGGGATCGACACTCCGCTGCGTGTGCTGTCGCTCGTCGGGTACTGCGCGCTGATGATCCTGCCCGCTGTCGTGCTGCTCGTCCTGCGCCTGGTCGCCGCTCCCCTGGTGCAGCGGCCGCTCGAACGCTTCGCGGCTTGGATGGAGCGCACCGGCGCGGAGAACACCGCCTGGATCATCGGCATCATCGGATTCCTCATCGCCCGCTCCGCCGCCACCGAGCTCGGTCTCTTTCAGGCGATCGGGTCGTTCCTCGACCGATGACCGCCGCGCCCACCGCCTGCGACCGCGCAGCACTCCCGACGAAGTAGGCTCGACGGGTGCGTCTCGTCATCGCCCGCTGCTCGGTCGACTACACCGGTCGGCTCAACGCCCATCTCCCGCTTGCCACGCGTCTGCTCGTGCACAAGGGAGACGGGAGTCTGCTCGTGCACTCCGACGGCGGCAGCTACAAGCCGCTGAACTGGATGAGCCCGCCGTGCTCGCTCTCGAGCGAGACCCCCGGCGAGGAAGAAGCCAGCGCCGGCGTCGTCGAGGTCTGGCGCGTCACCCACAAGAAGACCGGTGATGCGCTGCGCGTGCAGATCTACGAGATCATCCACGACACCTCCCACGAGCTGGGTATCGACCCCGGGCTGCAGAAGGACGGCGTCGAGGCCGACCTGCAGCGGCTGCTCGCCGAACAGGTGGACCGCATCTCCGAGGGCGCGACGCTCGTACGCCGCGAGTACCCGACGGCCATCGGGCCCGTCGACCTGCTGGTGCGCGATGCCGACGGCGCCGCGATCGCGGTCGAGATCAAACGCCGCGGCGACATCGACGGCGTGGAGCAGCTGACCCGCTATCTCGAACTGCTGGGCCGCGACCCGCACCTCTCCCCCGTGCAGGGCGTCTTCGCCGCGCAGGAGATCAAGCCTCAGGCACGCGTGCTCGCCGAGGATCGCGGTATCCGCTGCCTGGTGCTCGACTACGACGACATGAAGGGCATCGAGTCGGGCATCCCCCGACTGTTCTGAGGCGTCACCTCTCAGCGCGCGGCGATGAGCCGGGGTGTCGGCCCCTCCAGGCGCGCGATCGCGATCTTCACCTCGAAGATCTGCTGCTCGACGCGATCGAAACGCGCATCGGACTTCGTCTCCATCGTGTCGAACCGGGTATCGAACTTCGCATCCTGGGCATCGCACCGGACATCGATTTTCGCGTCCAGGGCATCGCACCGGGCATCGAACTTCGTCTCCATCGCATCGCACCGGACATCGATTTTCGCGTCCAGGGCATCGCACCGCGCATCGAACTTCGTCTCCATCGCATCGCACCGCGCATCGAACTTCGTCTCCATCGCATCCCACCGCGCATCGAACCTTGCATCCTGCGCCGCGAATCGCGCGTCCATCCGGTTGATCATCCAGCCGAAACCGCTGATGATCGCCACCAGGAGCGTCACTGCTGTCGCCAGCATCGTGATGACTTCCACCGACACGTACATGCCCCCCATTCTCGCCCGCGTATCCGCCGATGTCACGACCTTATATGGGGACAGACGGTGCCCACATGAGGTGTGCACAAGCTTTTGCGTTGCACACCTGTGCAGGAAGAGCGGACACCCTCCGTCCGGCCCATAGGCTGGAGAGATGCCTCACTCCCCCTACTCCTGCGTGCTGTGGGACGTCGACGGCACCATCGTCGACGCGTCCGTCGGCATCCTCCGCCGGCTCAATGTCGCGCTGACCCACTTCGGCCGACCGGCGCCGACCCGCGAAGAGCTGGTGCACTGGATCGGTCCCCCCATGTTCCAGTCCTTCCAGGATCAGGCCGGAATGACGCCGGAGCAGTCCGCCGAGGCGGTCGCCTTCTACCGCACCCTCGGCAAGGCCGACGGCTACACCACCGACGTCGCGACCTACCCGGGAGTGGTCGACCTCATCCACGAGCTGCACGCCGCCGGAGTGCCCCAGGCGACGGCCAGCTCGAAGCCCGAGAACCAGGTCGACGCACTGGTCGACCACTTCGGTCTGCGCCCTGCATTCCTGACGACCGTCGGGGCGACCCCGGATGAGTCGACCCTCGCCTCGAAGACCGACATCGTGGCAGAGGCTCTTCGTCGGCTGCGCGAGCTCGGCGCCGACACCTCGCGTCCCGTCCTGGTCGGAGACCGGCACCACGACGTCGAGGGTGGCAACGCCAACGGCGTTCCCGTGATCTTCGTCGAGTGGGGGTTCAGCGATTCGCACGAGGGCGACGAGGCCGCGTTCCGTGTCTCCTCGGTCGAAGAGCTGCGTGCGCTGCTGATCTCCTGATCGCCCTCATCATCGCTCAGAAAGCACAGAACTCCCCTCCGGATGACGCATCGGGGACGCGATCCGGTGGGGAGTTCGGTGTCTCGCCCGTCTCAGACGGGGCGAATGTTCTCTGCCTGCAGGCCCTTCGGACCCTGCGCCACATCGAACTCGACTCGCTGGTTCTCTTCGAGAGACCGGTAGCCGGATGACTGGATGGCGGAGTAGTGCGCGAAGACGTCAGCGCCTCCGTCGTCGGGGGAGATGAAGCCGAAGCCCTTCTCCGAGTTGAACCACTTAACCGTGCCCTGGGTGCTCATGTACTGCCTGTTCTGCTGGTGAAGAAGCCGACGCAGGGATGCCCCGACATCGCTAACGCTAGTGGAGGAGGCCCTGAGCGGAATAGCCGCCGCAAGAAGGTAATCCAAATGTTGCACGAGCGGCATCCGGCCGTCATCGGCGCGAGCGCGGGAGCGGACGCACGAGAACGCCCAGAAAATGGTGTGGCCCTCACCGCGGGGGGAGCGATGAGGGCCGAAGACGACCGGAGGGTGCGTCAGAGACAGCTTAGCCCCTTTTCGATGCTCTTGTCCCCCTTTTGGGGGACAAATCTGAACTTCTCTGCGAGACGAACGACAGCGGCCCCCTCGAGTAGCCCATTGGGGACTGAACTACTCGAGAGGGCCCAATCGCATGCACGGATCGTCTGCCCCTGGGGTGGGCCACCGTCTCCTGGGGAGAGACGTCGACGATCGATCCCCATGTGCACGCACCTTCACCATAGGGGAGGATCCGCGTTCTCGCCACGGACTTTCATCGGCGCGCGAGTAGCCTGATCCGGTGACTCTGCTCAACAAAGACATGACGCTGTGCATCTCGCTGTCGGCACGCCCGAGCAACAACGGAACACGCTTCCACAATCATCTCTACGAGGCGCTCGGCCTGAACTGGATCTACAAGGCGTTCGCGCCGACCGACCTCTCGCAGGCCATCGCAGGCGTCCGGGGTCTCGGCATCCGTGGGTGCGCGATCTCCATGCCGTACAAGGAAGAGGTCATCGCGCTCGTCGACCGGATGGATCCCTCGGCGAGCGCCATCGACTCCGTCAACACGATCGTCAACGACGACGGCGTGCTCACGGCCTACAACACCGACTACTCCGCGATCGCGCAGCTCATCGCACGCGGAGGCCTCGATCGCACGGCCTCGGTGCTGCTGCGTGGATCGGGAGGCATGGCGAAGGCCACGGCCGCCGCGTTCCGCGACGCCGGCTTCACGCGAGTGACGATCGTCGCCCGGAATGAGGCGAACGGGCGCCCCCTTGCCGACTTGTACGGCTTCGCCTGGACCGCTGGGCTCGACGACGCCAGGGCCGACATCCTGGTCAATGTCACGCCGATCGGCATGGCCGGGGGCGCGGAAGAGCACACGCTCTCGTTTTCGGAAGAGGCGATCGGGGCGGCATCCGTCGTCTTCGACGTGGTGGCCCTCCCCGCGGAGACACCTCTCATCGCTGCGGCTCGCGGGGCTGGCAAGACGGTGATCACGGGGGCGGAGGTCGCGACCCTGCAGGCACTGGAGCAGTTCGTGCTCTATACGGGCATCCGTCCGTCGGCGGAGCAGGTGCGCGCGGCGGAGGAGTTCATGCGAGCCGGAAACGCCTGACGACTGCCCCCGCACGCAGCCGGAAGCGACGAGCTGTCGGGCACACGCTCCATCTTCGTTCCGGCGCCGATAAGCGATGTGCGGGAGCTTGTCTCATCGGCAGGCCGCATTCCCGAGTGGGAGCCGGGCCGTGGGCACGATCGATGCCACGCTCGAACGCTCGGCAGATCGCGTTCGGCCGGTGGGCGGGCATCTCACGCAGCGCGGATGTGCCCGCCCATGGGTCGAACCGGCTCAGCCCTTCGCGCCCTTGCGGGGCTTGATGAACTCGGCCGGTGCGTTCTTCTCCCGCTTGGCAGCTCGCTTCTCCTTGAGCGAGAGCTGCGGCGCCTTCTTACTGTCGCGACCCTGGATGGACTTTCCGGACATGGTTACTCGCTTCCCCTTCGGTGGCTGGCGTAACCTCCGACCATAGCCCGGAACCAGGGGAAGTCAAATTTCCCGCTGAACGGGAAAAATCTTCGTCGCCAGGCTCATGCCGTTTTCGGAATATTCATTGAAACATCTCATGCGCGACACATTGCGACGGCGCCCGCCACAAGCCCTGGCGACCCCCGGGAATCCGCCGAGGAAGAACCCGAGCAGGCGGCGAGGCGAACGGGTTTGTTACCCTGGGAGCGGAACAACGACGGAGGACGACCTCCGACGGAGAGACAGACCGGGGACGACCCCGACAGGAGTCTCCCGTGAACCACTCGTCCACCTGGCCCCTCTGGGTCGTATCCCGCGAACCTCGGGCCGCACGCGCCACGCTCGTGCTGTGCTTCGTCTCGTTCTCCATGGTCAGCGCGGCAGCACTGTCCGTCGGCGTGCGCGGGATCTGGCTGGAACTCCTCCTCTCGGCGGGATTCCTCGTCTGGGCCACTGCGCAGTGGGTCTGCGTCGAGCGTCGTCGACATCGAGAATCGGCGTTCCGCCGCGACGTCGAGCGGTACATCCACGCGCTCTCCCGCTCCTCCGCTCCGGAGTGACGCCACCGCCGTCGATCGCCGGCCATCCGCCGCGAACGCCGCGTACCATCAGATGCAGTGCGCTGAGAAAGCGCTGCGATCGGGACGACCCGGTCGTGGTCACCACTCGGGGACGGCCCCAGCTCGAAGGAGTCCGGCGATGTCACGCACGGAACGGAAGCAATTGATCGGCGTCACGGACATCGTCCGCGTCGTCCTGGGATGGGGAGCGTTCGGGGCCCTCCTCCTTCTCCAACCGGTGCTGGCACCTCCAGTGCCCGGGCCGGTCCTCATCATCGCGCTCGGAGCGATCATCGCGGTGATCCTCATCTGCGCCTTCGGGGTCGTGAAGCAGGCCGAGGCCCTCGCGCATCGGCTCGGCGATCCCTACGGCTCGCTCGTGCTGACGCTGTCGATCGTCCTGATCGAAGTCATCCTGATCTCGGCGGTCATGCTCGGTCCGGGAGAGCACGCCACCATCGCGCGCGACTCGGTCATGGCCGTCGCGATGATCATCCTGAACCTCGTCATCGGACTCGCGCTCCTGCTCGGTGGTCTCCGCCACCGCGGAATGGCCCACAATCGCACCGGCACCTCGGCGTATCTGTCGATGCTGGTCGTGCTCGTCGCACTCGCATTCGGCCTCCCCGCCCTCATCGGCACGGACGGCTCGTACACGACCGCGCAGGAGATCCCGATCATCGTGCTCACCCTCGTGCTCTACGCCTTCTTCCTCTACCGGCAGATGGGTGCCCAGGCGAGTGACTTCACCGAAGTCGACCCGCGCATGCTGGAGACCACTCCGCACCGGGCGAAGGCGGAGGCGGGTGGCGGGATCCGCGAGGTTCTCGCGGAGCATCGCACCGAGGTGCTCGTGCGTCTCGCGCTCCTGGTGGTGACCGTGATCCCCATCGTGCTCCTGTCGCATGACATGGCGGCGCTCCTGGACGACGGCCTGGGACGTCTCGGTGCCCCTGTCGCCCTCGCCGGCGTGCTCATCGCGGGCATCGTCTTCCTGCCGGAGTCGATCACCGCGGTGCGTGCCGCGCTCGGGGGAGAAGCCCAGCGCGTCAGCAACCTGTGCCACGGCGCCCTCGTGTCGACCGTGGGGCTGACCATTCCTGCGGTGCTGATCATCGGCATGTTCACCGGTCAGACCGTCGTTCTGGCGGAGTCGCCGGCGAACCTGCTGATGCTGGGCGTGACACTGCTGCTGTCGGTGACGACGTTCGCCGCGAAGCGGGTGACCGCCATGCACGGCGCCGCGCACCTGGTGACGTTCGCGGTCTACCTGGTGGTGCTCTTCAGCTGATCCTGGGTCGGTGGGGCGATGGACCTCCACCGACCCCACCCCTCTTCTCGCGTGATATTTTTGGCATAGGCCAAAAGTCAATCACCGCCGGAATCCGGCACAGGAGGGAGCATCATGTCCACGAAGATCGCCATCAACGGCTTCGGCCGCATCGGTCGCAACTACTTCCGGGCCCTGCTCGCGAAGCACTCGGATCTTGAAGTGGTCGCGGTCAACGACCTCACCGACACGCGCACGCTCGCCCATCTGCTCAAGTACGACGCGGCGAACGGCACCCTGCCCGGACCTGTGAAGCACGACGACGCGCACCTGTTCGTCAACGGTCAGGCGATCCGCGTGTTCTCGGAGCGCGATCCACTCCGCCTTCCCTGGACAGACCTCGGCGTCGACATCGTGAT
>NZ_DFQP01000012.1:0-37670 GCF_002377845.1 Microbacterium sp. UBA3486 | reverse complement strand
CCGATGCCGCGCTCCTGCTCGCGTGCTGGGGTGCCCCGGGTGGAACCGGCCTGCGGATGATCGACCCGTTGCCCGCGGCCCACCTGGCCGACGCCATCGCTGTTCTGCACGGCATCGGCGCGACCGACGACGAGGGCCGCGCCACCGCCGAGGGACGTTCACTGGCGCGCATCCCGACCGATCCCCGGCTGGCCCGTGCTCTGCGCGACGGCAGCCCGACGGTCGGCATCCGTCTGGCGGCCGAGGTCGTCGCGCTCGTGGGTGGCGATCTGCGAAGCCCCGAGGCCGACATCGCGCGGGCCCTCATCGCCCTCAGAAGCGGGCAGACCCCGGACGCTCGCCGATGGCGAGACGACGCGAACCGCCTCGAACGAATGATCGGCCCGGCGCCGGGCGTGCGCGCGGACCTCGACGGGGTCGGCCTCGTGATCGCGCTGGCTTTTCCCGAGCGCATCGCCCACCGCGTCGAGCGCACCGCCACCGGAGCGACGTACCTGCTCGCCTCCGGGACACGCGCAGGGGTGACGGGCCCGCTCGCGGCCGTCGAATGGCTCGCCGTCGCCGACGTGACCCGTGCCTCCGGCCGTGCAGCGGCCGGGTCCGGTGCGATCATCCGCTCCGCCGCGGCGCTCACCGAGCTGCAGATGGAGCAGGCCGCCAGCCACCTGATGACCGACCGCGTCGAGGCAGACTTCGTCGGAGGTCGTGTCCAGGCCCGACGCGAACGCCGGATCGGTGCGATCCTGCGCACATCGGTGCCGGTGCGGGCATCGACCCAGGAGGGGCGGGATGCCGTGCGTCGTGTGCTCCGGCGCGACGGACTCACGCTGTTCAGCTGGCCCGACGCCGCCGACGGACTGCGCCGCCGTCTGGCGATGCTACGACGCGAGCTCGGCGATCCGTGGCCCGATGTCTCGGACGCCGGACTGATAGAGACCCTCGACACCTGGCTGGCGTCCGAGCTCGACGCCCTGGCATCCGGCACCCCCGTGGATCGCCTGGACCTGACGTCGGCTCTTCGTCGGCTGCTGCCGTGGCCCGAAGCGGTGCGACTCGACGACCTCGTGCCGGAGCGCCTCGAGGTGCCCAGCGGATCCCGCGTCCGCATCACCTACCCCGAACCCGACGGCGACCCGACGTCACGTCCTGTCGTCGCCGTGAAGCTCCAGGAGTGCTTCGGCTGGGCGGAGACCCCCCGCCTCGTCGACGGACGGGTACCGGTGCTGTTCCACCTGCTGTCCCCCGCAGGGCGTCCGCTCGCGGTCACCGACGACCTCGCCTCGTTCTGGTCCGGCCCCTACGCACAGGTCCGCGCCGAGATGCGGGGGCGCTACCCGAGGCATCCCTGGCCCGAGGATCCGTGGGCCGCCACACCGACCAAGCACACCAAGAACCGCGCCGCGCGCTGAACACCGACCGGGACGGGAGTCAGCGGGTGCGCCGCCGCAGTGTCAGCGAGGCGAGCACGAGAGCGCCGACCGCGAAGGCCACGACGATCAGCAGCGGACCGAAGACATCCCACCCCTCGTCGCCCGCGGCGACCGCGTTGATCGTGTCGATCGCGTAGCTCAGCGGAAGCCAGTCGGAGATCGCGTGCAGCACATCGGGCATCTGATCTCGCGGCATGAAGAGCCCGCCGAGGATGATCTGCGGGAAGACCAGCAGCGGCATGAACTGCACCGCCTGGAACTCGGTCTGCGCGAACGCGCTCGCGAGCAGACCGAGCGCGGTACCGAGCAGCGCGTCGACCACCGCGACCAGGCCGAGCTGCCAGAGCGGACCTTCGACGTCGAGCCCGCACACCCCGACGGCGAACGACACCGTGATCACCGCCTGCAGCAGAGCCATCAGACCGAACGCGAGCGCGTACCCGAGGATGAAATCGGCCTTCTCGAGCGGGGTCGTCATCAGGCGTTCGAGGGTGCCCGAACGGCGCTCGCGCAGGGTCGTTATCGAAGTGATGAGGAACATCACGATGAACGGGAACAGCGCCAGGATCGCGCCGCCGAACTGGTCGAAGACGCCGTCCTGATCGCTGAACAGCCAGGCGAAGAGGCCCACGAGCAGACTCGGCGCGATGAGCATCAGCGCGATCGACCGCGGGTCGTGCCGCAATTGGGCGAGCACGCGTCCGGCGGTGGCGAACGTCCGGCGGCCGTTCATTCTCCGGCCTCCTCCTGCTGGTCGCGCGCTCCTCGGCGCGATCGCCTCGTGTCGCCGACACCAGCCGCGCGGTCGCGCTCGATCCGCACGAGGAACGCGGCCTCGGCGTCGGTCGTGCCGGTGTCGGCGAGAAGCGAGGTCGGAGTCGTGTCGGCGATGATCCGCCCCTCGCGCATCAGCAGCAGCCGGTCACAGCGCACGGCCTCGTCCATCACATGGCTCGACACGATGAGCGTCACCCCTCGATCCGCGAGACCGCGGAAGAGGGCCCACAGCTCGGCGCGCAGCACGGGATCGAGTCCCACCGTCGGCTCGTCCAACACGACGAGCTCGGGCGCTCCGATCAGGGCCACCGCGAGCGACACCCGCGTGGCCTGGCCGCCGCTCAGGGAGTCCACGAGCTGCCCCGCCTGCGGGCCGAGACCGACCTCATCGATGACCCGGTCGACGTCACCCTTGGGCGCTTTCAGCAGCGAAGCGAAGTACGAGAGGTTCTGGCGCACGCTGAGGTCGCCGTACACCGATGCTCCTTGCGTGCCGTACGCGACGCGGTGTCTCAGCTGTCGCGACCCTCCCGGCTCACCCAGTACCTTCACGTCACCCGAAGCGATCTTCTGCACCCCGACGATCGAGCGCATGAGCGTGGTCTTGCCGCATCCGGACGGGCCCAGCAGGCCCGTGATCTGGCCGCGGGGGATCGCGAGGTCGATCCCGTCGAACACGTGCACCGCCCCGCGACGCACACGCAGCTGCGCGATCTCGACGGCGGAGTTATTCATCATGTGATGAATTATGCGCCCGCCCGTCGTCCGCGTCAACGGGGTCCGCAGACACCCGATGCCGACGTTCGGCGTCAGTCGAAGAGGTAGCGCTGCAAGGTCGGGCCGAGACGGGAGACGAGTTCATCGATCGGTGCCGCCGCAAGCGCCGGCAGCCGCAGCACATAGCGTGCGATCAGCAGCCCGGCGATCTGCGAGGCGACGAGCGAGGCGCGCAGATCGGCGTCGTCGACGTCGAGGCGCCGAGCCACCCGGGACAGAAGTTCGCGCGACAGGAAGCCCGCCAGCAGCGGGGTCGTGAGCCGACTGCCGATCGCGGTGCGCAGCAGCATGACTCCCCGACGGCGCACCTCGGGCTGCTCGAACGCCTCGAGGACGTACCGGATCAGCCGGTCGCCGATCTCGTCACGCGGACCCGCGAGGATCCCCGGCACATCGACATCCGGTCGCAGCGGAATGCCCACGGCTTCTGCGAAGAGATCGGCCTTGGTGCCGAAGTAGTGATGCACGAGGGCAGAATCCACACCGGCCCTGGCGGCGATGGAGCGGATCGTCGCGCCGTCGTATCCCTTTTCACCGAAGTCGTCGACCGCAGCCGCGATGATGCGCGCTCGCGAGTCGGAGACGCCCCGGGGGCGGCCACGCCGCCGCGCGGGCTTCTGCTCGGTCATGTCCGTCAGCCTATGACGCGCGACGAGGGCACGGCGCGCAAGTCAGTCGAGCAGATGGCGGAGGTAGCGGGTCGGATGCTCGAGGAACGAGCGCCAGTGGTTCACGATCTCGAGGTCGTCCCACTCCGCCGGACGCACACCCCACTCCCCCACTTCGAGGATCTTCGCTCCGGGAAGAGCAGCGAGCACCGGCGAATGCGTCGCGCACAGCACCTGGCCGCCTTCATCGGCGATGCGACGGAGCACGGCGATGAGCGCGAGCGTCGAGTTGAAGGACAGCGCCGCCTCCGGCTCGTCGAGGCAGTAGAAGCCCGGCTCGTCGAATCGGCTCTCCAGCAGGGCGAGGAACGATTCGCCGTGACTCATCTCGTGGAACGGGACGTCGCCGCGGGCCGAGGGGTTCTCCTCCAGGTAGGTGTAGAACGAGTGCATCGTCTCGGCGCGGAGGAAGAAACCCCACCGATTCGCCCCCACGCCCCGCTGCAGCCGCAGCCAGTCCGACAACGGCGACTCGGTCGCGCGCGTGGTGTGTCTGGCCTGGCGGGAACCGCCCTCGGGAGAGAGCCCATAGGCGATCGCGATCCCCTCGACCAGTGTCGACTTGCCGCTGCCGTTCTCGCCGACCAGGAACGTGACGCCGGGGTCGAGGTCGATTCCCTCGCGCAGCACCTGGGCGACGGCGGGGATGCTCGTCGGCCATACTGCGCCGGGTGCGGGGGCGTCGTCGTTCGGGCGCACCGCCACGACGGGCTGCTGACGTCGACGGCGGGAGGCCGGCTCCCAGAACTCATCCATCGTGATCCTCCGCGTGTCGTCTCGTGGAGGCTACCGGCATCCGGGGACACCCGCGCGACCGAGGACCGTCAGCACTCGATGACGTTGACCGCGAGGCCGCCTTCGCTGGTCTCCTTGTACTTCGTCGACATGTCGGCCCCGGTCTGGCGCATGGTCTCGACGACCGCATCCAGGGAGACGTAATGGCTGCCGTCGCCGCGCAGGGCGAGGCGGGCGGCGGTCACGGCCGTGGACGCGGCGATCGCGTTGCGCTCGATGCACGGGATCTGCACGAGTCCGCCGATGGGGTCGCAGGTGAGACCGAGGTGGTGCTCCATCGCGATCTCGGCGGCGTTCTCGATCTGGCGGTTCGTGCCGCCCATCACCGCCGTCAGGCCGCCGGCTGCCATGGCGCAGGCGGAGCCGACCTCGGCCTGGCATCCGCCCTCCGCCCCGGAGATCGACGCGTTGGCCTTGAACAACGACCCGAGGGCCGTCGCGGTCAGCAGGAAGCGGCGGATGCCACGGCGACGGTTCGCCTCGGCGGTCTGCTCCTCGTCGAGGTCGCTCCCGTCGCTCACCGCGCGCACGTCCGACTCGAACCCGAGGAGTGCGCTGCCGACCAGCTCGCCGTAGGGCGTGACCGCGTTGCCCGCCCCGAGTCCGGAGTCGGCGAGGAACCGCCACCAGTACATCGCGACGGCCGGGAGGATTCCGGCGGCACCGTTCGTCGGCGCCGTGACCACGCGGCCACCCGCGGCGTTCTCCTCGTTGACCGCGAGCGCGAAGGCGCCGAGCCACTCACCCGGAAGCTCACGATGGCCGTCGGCCTCGACCTCTTCGAGCTGGCCGCGGATCACTCCGGCCCGCCGCTTGACCTTGAGGATGCCGGGAAGCGTGCCGTCGGCGTGGAGACCCGCATCCACGCACCCCGACATCGCGTCCCAGATCGCGTCGAGGCCGGCCGCGACCTCTTCCTCGCTGCGCAGCGAGGTCTCGTTGAGTCGGGCCACCTCGGCGATCGAGAGCCCGTTCTCGTCACAGAGCGCGAGCAGCGACGCGGCATCCGCGTACGAGTACGGGAATCCCGAGGTCGTGAGCTTCGCCTCCTCGCCATCGCGCCGGATGAACCCGCCGCCCACCGAGTAGTAGGTCTCCTCGGCGACGACCTGCTCCGCGGAGTCCCAGGCGGTGATGGTCATGGCGTTCGGGTGACCGGGAAGCCGGGTGCGCGGCGCGAAGACGATGTCGTCCTTCGCGAAGGGCACGTCGTGCGCGCCGTCGATGCGGATCACGGCTTGTGCCGGCAGGTCGGTCCAGGCCGAGCGCACCTCGGCGGGGTCGCAGGTCTCCGGCGCGAGTCCGCGGAGGCCGGCGACGACGGCATCCGGCGTCCCGTGCCCGATTCCCGTCGCGCCGAGCGAGCCGTACAGTGTGCTTCCGATGCGGGTGACCTGCGGCAGGACGCCCGCAGCAGTGAGTCGTCGTGCGAAGTCGAGAGCCGCTCGCATCGGTCCGACCGTATGGGAGCTCGAAGGCCCCACTCCGATGGAGAAGAGGTCGAAGGCCGAGACGTACGCAGTCACCCCTCCAGGCTACGCCGTGAACATTCACGTGGGTTCCGCTGACCGAGATTTCCAGGCAATGAACTGCAGAAAGCAGGTCCACAATGAACGCTTCTAGGTCAACAACACGTCCGCGCCTCCTAACCGCGCTTCAGATGCCGTCGGTGAGCCCGTCGATCTCGGAAATGTCCTGAAGCATCCCGTCGACAAGTTCCGAGTAGCCGATCGTCGCTCGCTTGACGACCCGATAGAGACGGGCTAATCGTTCGTCCAGGGGGTGGTCATCTCCCTCGAAGTTCCACATCCACTCTTCCAGCATCGTCGTGTCGACCTCGCCTGACGGCAGGAGACGGAACACACGAAACAAGTATGGAGCCACATCATCTTCATCCCGGCAGATGATCGCGTACGCGAACCTGTTGAGTTCGGTCGTGAACCAGTACTCGGTGCGCTGGTTCCTCCAACGCACCTTTCCTTGCTCGGTCAACTGGATCAAGCGGTCCAGGAACTCAACTTGTTTCTCGAGCCGCTCACTCACGATCACACCGCCACATTCGTTTGGTAGGTAGTGGACAAGCCGGCGCATCTTGAGGCAACATCCGATATCTGCCCGGAAACCCCGTGCAAAAGCGTCCCTAGAGACTTCTTCGTTCCGGACACGAGCTCCCCTTTCGCCGCGCTCACAGCGCGAGCAGCAGCTCGCAATTCTCCGATGAGCTCGGCATGCTCTCCTACGCCGTCATTTCGAGGTTCCGTATCAAGCAGCGCGGCCACTTGATTTGCCGCGTGGCTGAAAGCGACGAGTGCTCGAACCGCGGCGGCTTTGTCCCCGGCGACAACGGAGGCGTCAATATCACCCTCCAACCCACGGAGTTGCGGCATCAAAACCAACAAGTGATTGTAGAGCATGCGGCGGTTGGCCGTTTCCACAGCAGTGGTAGTTGCCTTGGTGGCAGTTGCCGTCTTCTTCAACTGAACGATGGCCACCCAGAAGCCCACAACAGTAACTATCAGTCCGGCAGATGTAACCGTCAGCCCCCAAACGGCCAATGCATCGCTGAATGTCACAACACCCCTCTCCTCAACCCAACATAGCGGGACGCAGCGGTCTCGCGGTAGCGACCCGATCCATGGCTTCGCGACTTCGGTTCACCGAGGTTAACTCGCCGTCCCGTCAACCCCCTACAGCCCCATCCGCCGCCGAGGCATCCTGAGCGGACGACATCATCGAAAGGGGTCCCCCATGACCGACAGCACTCCCGAGCCCGAGCCCACCGACGAGCTCTCCGCCGAGGCGCAGACTCCGACTCCCACCCCGACCTCCGACACGAGGGACGGCGAGGTCACGACACCGGCTGAGGCGGAGTCCCCCGAAGACGCCGACCCGAACGAGGTGCCCCGCACCGAAGACCTCGAAGAGCCGAGCACCGAGAAGGCCCCGGGCGAGGAACCCAAGGCCCCGAAGCGCGACGAGCCCGAGCCCGATCACGAGGCGGTCGGCATCGGCGTGGTCGACACGGAAGAGCCGCAGGCCGGCTGAGACCCGCGACCGCGCTACCAGGTCAGCGGGTCGAGCCGCAGGTAGAAGTCCTGACGGGCAGAGTCGAGATCGATGCCGTACCGCGCAGCGAAGTCCTCGTCCGCCCGACGGGCGGTGCTCTCGTCGGGCCACGTCTCGCGGGCGTTCGCCAGGAGCAGGGCGATGTCGGCGTAGGGGTCGGCACGCCCGAGCCGGCCGACATCGATGAGTCCGGCGACGTGCGAGCCGTCGGGCGCGATCAGGATGTTCGGGAGGCAGAAGTCGCCGTGGCAGACCACCGCTTCTGCCTGCTCCTGGACGATCCGTCGCGGGAGCTCGCTCTCGAGGCCGGCGAGGATCCGCGACGGCGGCACATCCTGCAGCGCGACGGGCAGGAACTCGGTCTGCACCCGGTCCTCGGCGACCGTCGCTCTGGCTGCCGTCATCATGCCGTCCACTCCCTGGCCGTAGGGGCAGTCGGACACGGGGACGGCGTGGAGACGCCGCAGGATGTCGGCGATCGCCGGCCACGCCGCACGCAGACCGGCCGCATCGAGCCGGTCGGCGGGGACTCCCTCCACCGCAGAGGTCACGAGGGCACCGCCGTGCGCGGTGAGACGCCACTCGATCACCGACGGACCGGGGATGCCGACGCTCGCGAGCCATGCGATCCGGTCGCGCTCGGCCGCCAGTTCGTCCGCCTGCGACGAGGGGACCACCTTGACGTATCGCCCACCGGCCTCATCGCGAAGCACAGCCGCGCCCGACTCGCCGCTCTCCACGGGCAGCCAGTCCGCACCATCGGGGAGCAGTTCTGCGGGAATGTGCATCTGCTCATCCTCCCGCACCGGACCCGCTCCGGTCGCACCTGATGCTGCCCGATCGTCGACGGGACGACAGCAGGTGCGACCGGAAGCAGCCGCTGTGTGCTCTTACTCGACGAGCTTGCCCGCGGTGTCGACCTCGCGCATGAGCTCCGCGATCTCCGGCGAGATCTCTGGGATCGCCTCGCGGGTCACGCCGTCCTTCGGCGACCACACCAGGTTCACCTGCAACGTGGGATCGGTGTCGGGGAAGTCGCTGCGGTTGTGGCATCCGCGGGTCTCCCGCCGCTCCAGCGCGGCCTCGAGGGTGGCCCGGGCGGCGAGTGCCGATGCCTTGAGGTCGAACGCATGCGCGAGGTCCTGGAACCCGGCGATGTCGGGGTGGATGCCGATGTCCTCCATGCGCCCCTCGATCATGTCGAGGTCGGCGAGACCGGCGCGCAGCCCCTCCTCCGAGCGCACCACACCGGCGTACTCGGTCATGAGGTTGCGGATCGCGCGCTGCAGGGCACGGACGTTCTCGCGCCCCTCGGCCGCCAGCAGATCGTCGATCTCGGCCCGCGCTTCCGCCACCGCGGTCGCCGACCGGCGCTGCGCGTCGAGCCCCGCCGCATGCTCCATTGCCGCCTGACCGACGATGCGTCCGTAGACGAGGAGTTCGATGAGCGAGTTGCCGCCGAGACGATTCGCGCCGTGCAGACCGCTCGACGCCTCGCCGATCGCATAGAGGCCGTCGACGTCGGTCTGGTGGTCTTCCGGACGCACCCAGACGCCACCCATCGAGTAGTGCGCGGTCGGCGCGATCTCGATCGGATCGGTCGTGATGTCGAGCATCTGGAGCTCCATCATCGTCTGATAGACGCGCGGCAGACGAGTCATGATCGTCTCGCGCGGCAGGTGCGAGACGTCGAGCCAGACGCCGCCGTTCTCGGTGCCGCGCCCTTCCTGGATCTCGGTGTATGCGGCGAGCGCGACGCGGTCACGGGTCGAGAGCTCCATGCGCTCGGGGTCGTACTTCGCCATGAATCGCTCGCCGAGGGCGTTGCGGAGGATTCCGCCTTCACCGCGTGCGGCCTCGGAGATCAGGGTTCCCGCTGCGCTCTCCGGCTCGATGATGCCCGACGGATGGAACTGCACGAGTTCGGGGTCGCGAAGCCGCGCGCCGGCGTCCACCGCGAGACGGAAGGAGTCGCCGGTGTTCTCGTCGCGGCGGGACGAGGTGCGCCGCCAGATGCGGTTGTGTCCGCCCGCGGCGAGGATCACGGCGTCCGCGTGGATGAGGTAGCGGGTGCCGTCGGCCTGGTCGAAGCCGTAGGCGCCGAACACGACGTTGTCGCGCACGAGCAGGCGCGTGATGTAGACGTGGTCGAGGATCGGGACCTCGAGCTGCTCGGCCTTGCGCACGAGGGTGCGCTGGATCTCGAGGCCCGTGTAGTCGCCGGCGAACGCGGTGCGGCGGAAGGTGTGGGCGCCGAAGAAGCGCTGCGAGATGCGGCCGTCGTCTTCGCGGGCGAAGTCCATGCCCCAGCGCTCGAGGTCGCGGATGCCACGCTCGGCACCCTGGGTCACGATCTCGACGGTGTGCGGGTTGGCGAGCAGGTAGCTCTCCTTGATGGTGTCGGCTGCGTGCTGCTGCCAGCTGTCGTCGGCATCCATCGTGCCGAGCGCCGCGTTGATGCCGCCGGCGGCGAGCGACGTGTGCGCATCCTGCCGCGGTCGTTTCCCCACGGCGAGCACGTCCACGCCGTGTTCGGCAATCTCGATCGCCGCCCGCAGACCCGACCCTCCAGTGCCGATGATGAGGACCGTGGTGGATATCTGTCGTTCGCGCGTAGCCATGCGATCCACGCTAGTTAGGGGATCCTAATAACTCCAATGCATAGTTCGAGTTGAAACGATGCGGGTAGGCTATGGTCATGAACCTCGAGCAACTCCGCGGGTTCGTCGAGGTCGCGCGTCTCGGACACTTCACCCGCGCCTCCGAGCACCTGCATCTGGCGCAGCCGTCGTTGAGCCGGCAGATCTCCACGCTCGAGCGCGAACTGGGCGCGGAACTGTTCCACCGCGCACGCGGCCACATCGCTCTCACGGCCGCCGGCGAGACCCTCCTCCCCCGCGCGCAGCGCATGCTCGCCGAGGCCGACGCCATCCGTGACGAGATGGGCGAGCTGGCCGGACTCCGCCGTGGACGCGTGCGCCTGGGCGCCCCTCCGACGCTCTGCATCAGCCTGGTCGCCGAGGCCATCCGCGCTTTCCATTCCGCGCATCCCGGCATCGATCTGCACCTGACGGAGAGCGGCTCTCGCCGGCTCGTCGAGGAGCTCGCGGTCGGCGCCGTCGACATCGCCCTCATCACCGAGTCCGAAGGACCTCCTCCCTCGGGATTCAGCCTGACGCGGACCCCGCTCCTCACCGAGGAGCTGGTCGTCGTCTCGGCCGCGAGCGAGCCACCGGTGTCGATTTCGGCGTCGATGACGCTTCACCACCTCGCCACCCTCCCCCTGATCGCCCTCGACGAGACCTACGAGCTTCGAGCCACCACCGATGCGGCTTTCCGCGCCGAGGGACTCCGACCCACCCATGTGCTCGAGGGCGCCGAGATGGATGCGGTGCTGCGTTTCGTCGAGCGCGGCGTCGGCGTCGCTGTGGTGCCGGCCATGGTTCTGCTCGATCGCCCCGCTCTTCGTTCGGTGCGACTGACGCACCCCATGATGACCCGCACGGTGAGCCTCGCCCACCGTGCAGACGTCACGCCGGCCGTCGCCGTCGCCGCGATCCGCCAGGTGATCGTCGCCACCGCCGCAGACGTCGCCGACCGCGACCCGGCGATCACCAGCCTGCTCACCTGACCATCCCAGTCCCGATACGGGCGAGAGGTCGCCGAGTGCGCCGGCAGAGCGACCGTATCCGCTCCCGATCGGATGCGGCGACAGGATCTCATCAACGCAGAAACGGCCCCCACCGAAGTGGAAGCCGTTCCTTCACTGTCTCAACACAGTGTGCGCCCGAAGGGACTCGAACCCCTAACCTTCTGATCCGTAGTCAGATGCTCTATCCATTGAGCTACGGGCGCCCAGCCCGCTCAGCGGGCCGTAGAACAGCCTACAACAGTCCCGACGCGAAAGCGAAACGAGGCCTCAGTCCTCCACCGACGCGGCCTTCTGCTGCTTCTTCCGGCGCTTGGCCTTGGCCCTCTGCTCCGACGAGAGCGCCTGCAGATCGACGAGTCGAAGGGCCTGCATCCGCGCTTCGCGCATGCGGTTGTAGTCGGGATCCTGATCCGGGCGCATGCCTTCGACCCGCAGACGACGGTCGAGGTTGTGGCGCACATCCGCCCAGGCGGCGTCACGCGCCTCCTCGACGATCTCGGCGAGCCGATCGCGGTCCTGCATGATCTCTCGCAGGCGCACGGCAACGCCGGTGGACTGCTTGGCCCGTCGGCGGAGGTTGCGCACATCGCGGTCGCGGTAGTCGTGCGTTCCCACCGGATCGGAGTGCCGGCCCCTCGCCCTCTTGCGCAGCGCGGTGACGGTGGCGGCGGCCTCTTCCGACTCCTCGGCCATGGCGCGAAGCGCCTCACGCGCGTCGTCGATGTACTTGTCCATGTCGAAGACGCCGTCTTCGGCGATGGTGCCGATGAGGATGTGGTTCTTCACGGCGAGGCGCGCCGCAGCGGTCGCGATCGCAACGCCCTCGGCGATGGCATCCGCTGTCCGTCCCACCGGTACCTCCTCTCCTTGAGCGTACCGGTATCACTGCAGCCCGGTGTCGGCCAGAATGGTTCGGAATCAGCTTGCCCCACCCATCCGACATCCGCGCGTTCGCACCCGGATCGCGCCGCGCAGGAGAGCAATGAAGCACCTCGAACTCACCGGCAGCACCACCGTGATCACCGGAGCGGCGAACGGGATGGGCGCGGATATCGCGCGCCTGCTGGCGGCTCGGGGAGTGCACCTCGCGCTCATCGACCACGACGCCGCGTCACTCGCGACGATCGCCGCCGAGCTGCAGGGCGTGCGCGTGACGACGCACGTCGTGGACCTCCGCCATGACGAGGCCGTGTTCGCGACCGCCGCCGACATCACCGAGGTCCACCCGCGCATCAACGCCCTGATCACGTGCGCCGGCTCGTCGATGCTCGGCGACATCGACCAGCTCACCATGGAGGAGATGCGCTGGCTCACCGACGTGAACCTCTGGGGAACGGTCTCGATCACCAAAGCCCTTCTCCCCGCGCTCCGCGCCGCGCCGGCCGCGCACATCACGCACCTGGCGAGCGTCTACGCACTCGCCGCCCCCGCCGGCCGCATCCCGTACGCGGTCAGCAAGTTCGCGGTGCGCGCGTTCTCCGAGGCTCTGCGGCACGAGCTCGAGGGCACCTCGGTGAGCGTCGGAGCCGTCTACCCTGCGGGTGTGCGCACCGGGATCATCCTGCACGGTCGCTACGCCGCGGCGATCGACCCGGAGGTGGCGGCCCGGGCCGCCGCCGCGCAGGCCGCGATGTACCACACCGAGCCCAGCGATGCCGCAGCGCGGATCGTGCGGGCGACCGAGCGACGGGCTGCGCGCACGATGGTCGGGCGAGAAGCCCGCCTGATCGACGTGCTGACCCGCGTCGCTCCCGCCTCTTACTGGCGAGTGATGCGTCGCCCGTTGCGCGCGGCGATCGACACCACGACGCCGGCGACCTGAGGCGAAGACGGCGACAGGCTCCCGCTCAGCGGACGGTGCCCACCCAGATGGCCGAGGCCCACGCCTGCTGGTCGCCGTTGCAGCCGACCGATCCGGGATACCCCCGCACCACGGCCATGCAGTTCGCGAGGAACTCCGGGTCGCCGCCGAACAGCGCCCCGTACGCCCCGGATGAGGTGAGCGCGCCCCATACGCGGAACTGGTAGATGTGCGCGAGCTCGTGCGCCATCGCCCAGTTCAACCGGCCGGCACTCCAGTTCGCGATGTCGGCGCGGTACTTGATGTATCCGTTGCTGTTCGCGCATGCCGGGGCGTTCCCGCCCGCACACGACGAGGACTCGTAGAGTCCCACGCCCCCACCACCGACGAGGTCGAGGGCTGCCCGCACCCGCGCGTACCCTTCCGGACCGCTCGACGACCACATCGGCCCTCCGGGACCCGAGCTCTGTGCCGCCTGCCAGGACGCGACCTCTGTGCCCACCTTCTCCGTGAGCGCGTGCAGGGTCGCCGTGGCCGCCGCGACGGTATCGGGGTTCTCCTTCTCGGCGGTGACGGCCTGCTGTGCCGACAGGGCGGCGGCGCGATGCGCGGCCGTATCCACCCGACCTTCGGCTCCCTGGAGTGCGGCGGTCAGGGCTTGGACCTCGGCGAGGAAGGCGGGCCGCAGCGCGAGGACGGCGGCGCGATCGGCGGTCTCCTGCTCTGCGCGTTCGACGGCCCCGTCGAGGTAGTCGGTGCGCTGGCCGGCGTCGCGATACTGGCCGTTCAGTGCGACGAGCTGTGCGACAGCGGTCGTTCTCTCGTGCTCGAGGGCGTCAGCTCTGCCGATCATCCCCGAGATGAGCAGCACCGAGGCGGCGAGGGTGACGGCCAGCACCCGGCGGATCACGGCAGGAACCCCGTCGTGTCGGCGATCTGCGCGTCCTGCTCAGCGAGCTTCGACCGCAGGGCGGTGAGCTTCTCAGCGAGTTCCCGGTTCTCGCCGCGCGACACGTCCAGCGCGCCTTCGACGCGTGCGATCTCCGCTTTGACCGCGGCGATCGACGCCATGCGCTCCTGATCCGCGATCGCGACGAGCGTGATCCCGCCGACGAGCAACAGGCATCCGACCGCGACAGCAAGACTCCGCATCTCGCTCCCCAGGACAGCGCAACAGTTCCGGACCGACTCCGATCGCCCCAATATACAACCGGAGCCGACTCTGCGGTCCCCCGACCTGCGTCAGGGCGAACCGGCAGCTCAGGCCGTCAGGTCGCTGTTCTCGGCGAGGCGTCGCTCGGCTGCGGACTGACCACTGGCAAGGTGCGCGGGGACGATCCGGCGCAATGCCTCGGTGTCACGCGCAGTCATCGCCTCGAGGATGATGCGATGCTCGTCCGCCATCGCGAGCAGATCGTCATGCTGCCCGAACAACCACCGCAGACGGGTGAGGAACACGGCGATGAGCTCTCCGAGCATCTCGTTCGCCGCGAGTTCGACGGCGACCTCGTGGAACTCCGCTGCCGCCACCCTCGCAGCCTCGGAATCCTGCGCCTTCGCGGCCGCGAGCTCACGCTCGTAGACCTCGCGGATCCGGGCGATACCGGCCTCGTCGTGCCGCTCGGCTGCGAACACGAAGATCAGCGTCTCGATCGCCTCGCGCACCTCGGCGAAGTCCTGGATGTCACGATGGGTGAACTCCCGCACGACTGCCCAGGTGCGGGGACGGGCGACGACGATCCCCTCCGCGACGAGCGTGCGGATCGCCTCCCGGACCGGAAGCCGCGACACATTGAGCTCTGCCGCGATGTCGCGCTCCACCAGGCGCGACCCCGGCATCCGCCGCCCGAGGATGATGTCATCGCGAAGGATGCGCGTGACCCTCACCGACTCGAGTTCGCCGCCTCCTGCTATAGCCCCCGCCATCTGGGCATTCTCGCACTCCCGGCGGCGTTCCTCAACTTTTGGTATCCCAAGCCCTCGCAGCGGCGGCGGCCCGGGCGGGGACGAGGGCTCCTCCCTCGCCCCCGTCGACGCTCAGGGCAGGCGGTTCGCGATCGCGAGGTTCGCCGTGAGCTCTTCGGCGGTCTGCCGCACCACATACGCCGGACGATCGCGCTCGACCCTCCAGGACTCACTGAGCGGACCCACGTTGACGGTGTCGAAGCCGGCCTCGTCGTAGAAGCGCGTCACGAAGGCCACGGCTTCCACGTCATCGCCGGCCGTGGCCAGCGCGCGACGGTCGGGGGTGCCGGCCGGCGTTCCGTCGGACGTGATCTCCGAGGCGAAGATGTGGTTGAACGCCTTCGCGATCTTCGCGCCGGGGAGCGCACGCTGCACCAGCTCGGACGTCGTGGTCTCCCCCTTGTCGAGGGCTTCGATGTGTCCGTCCCGCTCGAAGTAGTAGTTGTTGGTGTCGAGGACGATCTTGCCCGCGAGCTGCTCGGCCGGAAGCTGGTCGATCGCGCCGAGGGGCACAGTGACGACGGCCACGTCTGCGGCGGCGGCCGCGTCCTGCGCCGTCGCGGCCCGAGCCCTGGGCCCGAGCTCGGCGACCAGGTCGGCGAGTGTCTCCGGTCCACGCGAGTTGGCGATCACCACGTCGTAGCCGTTCGCGACCGCGACGCGCGCGACCTGGCTGCCGATGTGTCCTGCACCGATGATTCCGAGAGTTGTCATGTTGGGCCCAACGCCTCGCGCTCAGGGCTATTCCCGTCGGGAGCTCGCGTGACCGTGGCTCAGACCTCGCGCAGCAGGCTCTCCTCGGTGCGGCGGTAGCCGAGCTGCTCATACAGGTCGACGGCCCCCGTGTTGAAGCCGAAGACATGCAGCCCGATCGAGTCCGCGCCGAGCCTGCGGGCTTCTCTCTCGGCGGCGTGCATCAACGCGCGTCCGTAACCTCTCCGGCGCTGATCCGCAGCCACCTCGATGTCGAGGATGAACGCCTGCGGACGACCGTCACGCCGCCGCATCCCGAACCACAGGATGCCGACCTCGGTTCCGTCGACAGAAGCGGTGAAGAATTCCTGTCCTTCGGTATCGAGCCCGTCGGGAAGCTCCTCGACCATCTGGCGATGCGACTCGGCGATGGCCTCCTCGGACGTGTAGCGCCCCGACGCGACGAGGTCGTGCGCGAACCCTTCCTCCGACGCTGCCGCGAAGCGGGGGAAACGTTCCGCGGTCATCGGCGACACCTCGACGTGGGGAGCGACGTCGCGCACCGGAAGCGGTTCGAGCACCATCTGGATCGAGGCCACCTCGAATCCGCTCTGTTCGGCGAACACCCGTGCGGCCGTGTCCTGCGGAAAGAGCTGCGCCCCGATCTGGGTGGCGCCCATGTCGCGGGCGATCGGGAGCAGGAGCGCGAGCAGCCCTTCGTTCTGGGCATCGCTCAGCGTCTCGGCACCGCCGAGGCCGACGTCGAGGTCGAGGTCGAGGTCGAGGTCGAGCAGGAGCATCTTCTGTCCACTCAGGGCCAGCACGAGTGTTCCGAGTTCGCCGTCCGCATCGTCGACGACGCGCATGACCCGCGTCGTCGAGGCCGCACCACCCTCCGGGAACAGGTCGCCGAACACCTGCTCTACGTGCCCGACAGCGTCCGCGCCGAGGCGTCGCCCCGACTCCCTGTTCCGGTCGATCAGGCGCTGCCGTGCGGTTGTCACCCACGCCTCGAAGCGGGTGGCGGGGAGGGGCTTCAGGTGCAGGGACATGCGTCCATCCTGCACCTCAGCTGCGCGTGAGCGCGTCTTCCGCGGCGACCCAGGCGAGCATGGCGCACTTGACGCGCGCGACGTACTTCGACACCCCACCGAGGGCAGCGGCATCGCCGAGGAGCTCTTCATCCGGTTCGATCGTGCCGCGGGATCGCATCGCCTCGCGGAAGGCCGCGATGCGCACCTCGAGGTCTTCGACGCTGAGTCCTTCCGCGAGCTCCGCCAGCAGAGAGGCCGATGCCTGCGAGATCGCGCAGCCGTGCCCCTCCCAGGCGATCGCCTCGACGCTGCCGTCGGCATCGCGGTGCACCTGCAGGGTGATCTCGTCACCGCAGGTCGGGTTCAGCTGGTGGGACTGCGCGGGGATCTCGTCGCGGAGTCCATAGCCGTGCGGCGTGCGCGAGTGGTCCAGGATCAGCTCCTGGTACAGGTTCTGCAGGTCGCTCATGCGCCCCTCCGGAAGAAGTCGATCGCTCCGGCGACGCCCTCGATCACGGCGTCCACCTCGGCCTCGGTCGTGTACAGGTAGGTGCTCGCCCTGGTGGAGGAGGTCACACCCAGGCGGCGGTGCAGCGGTTGCGCACAATGGTGGCCGACGCGAACGGCGATGCCGCGGTCGTCGAGGAACTGGCCCACGTCGTGCGAGTGGATGCCATCGACGTCGAAGCTCGCGAGGCCGACGCGGGGCAGGTCGATACCCGCGCCGAGCACACGCACGCCGTCGATCGCGCTCAGCCCGTCGACGAGACGGCGACCGAACGCGGCCTCGTGCGCGGCGATGCGCGGCATCCCCACCTCGGTCAGGTATCCCACGGCCGCGGCGAGCGCGATCGCCTGCGAGACGCGCTGCGTTCCCGCTTCGAAGCGCTGGGGCGGCGGCAGATATTCGGCCTCGGTCGTGGTCACCGTGGTGATCATCGAGCCGCCCGTCAGGAACGGGGGCATCGCTGCCAGCACCTCGCGCCGACCGTAGAGGGCGCCGATGCCGGTCGGTCCGAGCATCTTGTGACCGGACAGCACGGCGAAGTCGACCCCGAGGGCACGCACGTCGAGCGGGAGGTGGGGTGCCGACTGGCAGGCGTCGAGCAGCGTCAGCGCGCCGACCTCGCGCGCGAGCGAGACGAGCTGATCGACGGGGTTGACGACACCGAGCACATTGGAGACATGGGTGAACGCGACGAGCTTCGTACGGGCGGTGATCAGCTCTGCCGCGACGTCGAGCCGCAGGCCCCCGTGGTCGTCGAGGGGTATGACCTTCAGCATCGCGCCGGTGCGCGCCGCCAGCTCCTGCCACGGGATGAGGTTCGCGTGGTGCTCCATCTCTGTGGTCACGATCTCGTCGCCTTCGCGGAGACGGAGCCCCTCGGCGGCTGCTCCCCCGCGCCCGAGCGACGCGTTCGACAGCGAGTACGCGACGAGGTTGATCGCCTCGGTCGCGTTCGAGGTCCAGATGATCTCGTCGTCGGCGGCGCCCACGAATCGGGCGACGGCGGCGCGTGCGTCTTCGAAGAGCTCGGTCGCCTCGGCGGCGAGCGTGTGCGCGCCACGGTGCACCGCGGAGTTCATGGAGGTCGCGAAGTCACGCTCGGCGTCGAGCACCGCGGTCGGGCGCTGCGACGTCGCCCCCGAGTCGAGATACACGAGCGGATGCCCGTGCACCTGCGCTCCCAGGATCGGGAAGTCCCCGCGGATGCGCCGCACCTCGGCCTCGTTCAAGGGGGCGATCAGGTCGACACCGGGAGAAACGCTCATCGTTCCAGTTTCCCACCTGTGAGCAGGGGGTGGGCGCAGGCGTCAGCGCCCGTCGAGCGTCTTCGCGTCGGCGGCCTCGTCGTAGCGGTCCTGCGCATCACGGACATCCTCCACGTGCGACTCCGCCCAGACCTGCAGCGCCTGGAGCGGCTCGTGCAGGGTCCGCCCGAGCGGGGTGAGTCGGTACCGGGGATGACCGTCGTCGCCGACCGCCCGCTCGAGCATCCCATCGCGTTCGAGGGCGCGGAGTGTGTCGACGAGCACCTTCTTCGTGATCCCGTCCATCCGGCTGTGCAGCTCGCCGAAGCGCAGCGGCTGCTCGTGCAGGAGGACGACGATCATCGCGGTCCACTTGTTCGCGATGCGGGCGAGGGACGCGCGCGACGGGCAACTGGCGGAGAACACAGTCCATGTGCGCGACATCCGCCGCTCCTTCCCCGGTGACGTTGAAGTAACCGCGTCCCGATCGAGACGCTGGATGCTCCACAGTACCGACCCATCCAGAAGGAGCATCATGTCGGCAATCGACGTCGTAGGACAGTATGGTGCGGCCATGGCCGCCGGAGACATGGAGGCGCTGGGCGCGACCTTCCACGCGGACGCCGTCTGGCACCAGCCCGGAGAGAGCCAGGTCTCGGGGGACCATGTCGGTCCCGATGCGATCCTCGCGCACCTCGGCAGGTTCATGCAGCTGAGCGGCGGAACCTTCGCCCTCGAGACCGAATCGGCGACCGAGAGCGGCGCACTCGTCTCAGCGACCGTGCGCTTCCGTGCCCAGCGCGAAGGGCATGACGACCTCGACCAGCACGGCGTCGACGTCTTCCGGGTCGCCGATGACCGCATCGTCGAGGTCTGGTTGATCAGCGAGGACCAGGACGCGGAGGACCGCTTCTGGGGCACGGTCTGATCGAGGGCACGGTCTGATCGAGGGCACCGTCTGATCGAGGGCACCGTCTGATCGAGGGCACCGGATCCGGCAGCACCGTCTCCGGCAGCACCTGATCCGGCAGCGCCGGGCGGCCGGGCCTCGACCGCCCGGCGCCCGCGCCTCTAGGCTCATCCCATGATCGCCCCGGACACGCTGCTCACCTTCGTCGTCGCCGCGTTCGTCATGGTCGTGATTCCCGGGCCGACGGTGCTGTTCACGATCGGCCGGGCCATGGTGCTGGGGCGCTGGGGCGGGTTCCTCAGCATCCTCGGCACGGCCGTCGGGTCGATCGTCCTCGTCGTGGCCGTCGCGCTCGGCGTCGGCACCGTGATCGCACAGTCGATCGTGCTGTTCACGATCGTCAAGGTGCTCGGCGCCGGTTACCTGATCTTCCTCGGCATCCAGGCGATCAGGCACCGGAAGGATGCGGCGCGGGCCATGATCTCGGCACCGGCACGGCGCTCGGGGTGGCGACTCCTCACCGAAGGCTTCGTCGTCGGCGTGACCAACCCGAAGTCCATCGCCTTCTTCCTCGCGATCCTGCCCCAGTTCGTCGATCTGCATGCCGGTTCCATCCCCGCGCAGCTCTTCCTGCTCGGGGCGATCGTCGTCACCATCGGTGTGACGTGCGACGCGGTGTGGGTGCTCCTCGCGAGTGCCGCCCGCGACTGGTTCGGTCGCTCCCCACGACGCATCGAGGCGATGGGCGCGACAGGCGGCGGACTGATGATCGCTCTCGGAGCTTTCCTTCTGCTGTGGAGCGAGAAGCCCGCGACCGCCTGAGTGCGGCCTGAACGCTCACACCTGCTCGGAGGTCACATGCGAGCGAAGCGGGCCCGAGCGATGCAGAAGACGCCGTAGACCGCGAAGCCTGCGCCGACCAACCCCAGGACGAGTCCTCCCAGGGGCAGCTCGAGCAGGCTGTGCAGAGCAGCGTCGAGCCCTGCGCCCTTCTCCGGGTCCTGAGTCACGGCGGCGACCACGAACAGCACCCCGGTCACGGCCACCGCGATGCCCTTGCCGAAGTAGCCGATCACTCCCAGCGTCACGATGCCCCCGCGAGCGACCCCCGATGGCAGGTCGAGCAGCTTCTCGAAGCCGCGGGTGAAACCGCCGACGACGAACCCGACCCCCACCCCGACGACCGAGAGCCCCACGACGACCAGCAGGGCCACGCCGCCCGGCGCCGAGAGCAGCACCGCGCTCAGGGTCTTCGAGGCCGTCTCCGAGTCGGCGTTGCCACCCACCGCGTAGATCAGGGCCATGCCCCCGACGACGAGGTACGCGGCGGCGATGCCGAAGAGCTTGACGCGCTGACCCCACTTCTTCGTCTCGGCCGGGTCGGCGGCGAGGAAGGCACTGGCGATCTGCCATACGGCAAGCGCGATCAGCCCGGCGGCCACGAGCACGAGCAGCAGGCCTCCGATCGGGCTCTGGCGGATCTGCTCCATCGCCCCGTCCTGGTCGGCGTCGCCGGAGGCGCCCGCCGCGATGGAGATCGCCACCGAGCCGATGATGACGTGGATGAGGCCCAGGACGACGAAACCGGCACGGGCGATCCGTCGGAACGTCGACGACCTCTTGGCGACGCGTGCCGCATTCTTGACCGTGCTCATCGTTGAAGCGTATCCGTCGCACCGGAAGCCGAGGAGGGGCTTGCTTTCCCCCTGTCCACCGCTCAGGCGCGCGGCATGACCGGCTGCCGGAGGATCGTGCGCAGCTTCGCCGGATCGACGCGACGCAGGTCGCTCAGGTAGATCTCGTGATGGAGTCCTCGCATCTGCAGCCCGTTCTCGGGGATGAAACGGTGATGCATATCGTCGAGCACCGGGCCTTCGTCGTCGAACGGGCCCACATGCAGCGTCTGCACGCAGGTGGCCTCGTCGAGCGTCTCCAACCGCACGGACTCCAGTGCCGGAATCGACTCCTTCTTCTTCGCCGCCTTCTTCGCGACGGCTTCCACCGCAGCCGCGCACATCGCCCCGGTGATGTGGTCGCCGACCATGATCATCATCGTCCACATCCACGCCGACTTGTCGCGGCGCGAGGTGAAGGACTCCATGTCCGGTGCATGCCAGAGTCCTTCGAGCGGCATCACCACCGTGTCGACGCCGAGCTCGTTCCGACTCGCGAACTTCAGCGCATAGGCCACCGGGAACAGGGCGGACACGGCCTCCCGGTAGGCGGGTGCGGTGTTCGGGTCGCCTGCCCCGTCGATCATCAGATACTGCAGGGGCGGCACCTCGACGATGCGGAACTCTCCCCTCTTCGCGCGATACGCGTCGAGCGTCTTCTTGGGATCGATCGCCGCCATGACGTGCCCTCCTTGATCGTGCGCCCAGTGTCGCACGGGCGTCGGACACGGCGAGACGAGACGAGACGAGACGAGATGAGGCGCGGCGCGGCGCGGCGAGGCGAGGCGAGGGCGGGTGGTGCGCGGACGCCCACCCGCCCTCGGGCCTGCGTCAGCCGTGCTCGACCGGAAGCCAGAGCTCACACGACGCGGAGTCATCCCGGAACTCGAGGTAGCGCACGATCGAGGGGCCGGGACGAAGCCTCCAGGGGTTCGACGGGAACCACTCGGTCGCTGTGGCGGCCCACAGATCCTGCAGCGTCTCGGGGAACGGGCCCTGGGCGGCGAAGACCGCCCAGGAACCGGCTTCGAGGGGAAGGGAGTCGAGGTCGTCCGGAACGGGAGTGGTGCTCTGCAGGGCGACGCCGTGCAGATACGTGAGCAGCGTGCCCTCCGGTGCGTCCGGTTCGATATCGGCCGTGACGGCCAGGATCCCCGACGGCTCGGCGTCGCCGAGGCCCTTGAGGCGCGCATGTTCCTCGGACGGGATCGCGGCGATGTGCTCCTGGATGTGCGGATTGACGCCCTCGTGGATCAACGGGACCTCGGCGGCATGACCGGCGAGGACGAACGCGGGCCGAGTGGTGATGGTGACGTCCATGGGGATTCTCCCTTCGACGCTCAGGCGGAACCGGAGCGTGGGTTGAGTACGGAGAGGACCCCCGTCACGGCGCGCATCGGCCGGGCTGATGCCGTGCACAGCCCGGAACGCGCGTCCGAATGCCTCGACCGACCCGTACCCGTGGCGCACGGCCACGTCGAGCAGACTCGCGGCACCCGCAGCGAGCTCCGCCCCGGCGAGGGTCATCCGACGACGACGCACGTATTCCGAGAACGGCATGCCCGCGAGTGCCGAGAACATCCGGCGCAGGTGATACTCGGTGGTCCCGTGCTCATGCGAGAACGAGGCCACGTCGATCTCCTGACCCGGGTCTCCCGCGTCGACCATGTCGATCAAGGCGTTCAGCGTGCCGATCATGAGGTCCTCCTTTCCTCACCATCGTCACCGTCGCGCACCCCTCGCGACCCGACTTCTGCGGTCCGATGCGATCAGCGCCCGCACTCGATCAGTGCCCGCACTCGATCGGCGCCAGAGCCCGATCGACGTCAGCGCTCGATCGACGTCAGAGTTCGACGGGCGGCGCCGGTTCGGTCTCCGATTCCTCGGGATGACGCGCCAGGTTGACGATCCCGGCGATCAGGCCACCCCACACCGTGACCATGGCGACGATCATCATGACGATCGCGATCGGAGTCATGCGCCGGCTCCCTTCGTCGTGCCGACTGCCGGTATCGCCGAGGTCTCGGTATCCGGTTCGTAGTGCTCCTCGGAGAGGAACTCGTCGTACTCGGGGTCGTCCTTCGCATGCGAGCGCGTGCTCCAGGGCAGCGCCGACAGGATCAGCGCCAGGACGACCAGGGCGATGACCATCCCCCAGCCGAAGATGGCGAGGAACCAGGCGGGATAGCCGCTGTACGGTTCGGAGGTCTTCGCGATGAGCTCGCTGACGAAGAGGTATCCGAGAACGACCGGCGCGAGAACCCCGACGAGCACCTTCCAGACGGTGCCCACCCGGAAACTCGAACGCCGATTGAGGTGCTCGACCAGCACCGGCAGCTTGTGCAGCAGCCAGGCCACGATGATCACCGCCACCAGCGCGACCGCCATGATGCCGAAGGAGTTGACGAAAGCATCGGCCGTGTCGAGCACCGACAAGGCCGTGGTCGTCGAGAAGAGCGCCATCGAGATGATCGCCAACGGGATCGCGACCGTGAGGGTCGTGCGCACGCGCGCCCATCCCAGCTTGTCCTGCAGTGCGGCCACGATCACCTCGAGGATCGAGATGAGGGAGGTGACGCCGGCGAACACCAGGGCTCCGAAGAACAACACACCGATGATCGACCCTCCCGTGGCCTGCGAGACGATCGTGGGGAAGGCGATGAAGGCGAGACCGATTCCGGAGGACGCGACACCGGCCACCTCCGTTCCCTGCGCCTGCGCCATGAATCCCAGCGCCGCGAAGACGCCGATGCCGGCGAGGATCTCGAAACCGGAGTTGGCGAAGGCCACCACGAGCCCGGAACCGGTTAGATCGGTCTTCCGCTTCAGGTAGGACGAGTAGGTCACCATGATGCCGAAGGCGACGGAGAGCGAGAAGAAGATGTGTCCGTAGGCGGATGCCCAGACGCCGGGGTCGGCCAGTGCCTCCCAGTTCGGGGTGAAGAAGGCGTTGAGGCCGTCCATGGCTCCCGGGAGGAACAGGGACTGCACCACGAGGATCGCGAACATCACGGTGAGCAGCGGCATCAGGATCATGTTCGCCCGGCCGATGCCGCGCTTGACGCCCAGCGCCATGATGACGATCACGATCAGCCAGACCACGACGAGCGGGATGCCGACCTGCGGGACGAAATCGGTCGATACACCGACCTCGGCGACGTCCGCCGATCGCAGGAAGTCGATGAAGAAGAAGTCGTTCTCGTTGCCCGCGCCCCAGGTGAGCTGGGCCGAGAACCACGTGTACATCGCCGCCCAGGCGATGATCACCGCGTAGTAGACCGCGATCACGACGCAGATGAGCACCTGCCACCAGCCGAGAGGCTCGGCCGCACGGTGCATGCGACGGAACGCCAGCGGCGCCGACCCACGGAATCGGTGACCGATCGCGTAGTCAAAGAACAGCAGCGGGATACCGGCCGTGAGCAGAGCACACAGGTACGGGATCAGGAAGGCTCCGCCACCGCCCTCGTAGGCGACGTAGGGGAACCGCCAGATGTTCCCGAGGCCGACCGCGGAGCCGATCGCCGAGAGGATGAACACATTGCGCGAGCCGAAGGCTTCACGTTTGTGGGTCTGCGTCGCTGCGGTGGCCATGCGGACGAGGCTACCTGAGGGTCGAGCCGAACGTCGGGTCGGACACAGACACGAGCCGATCCCGCCGCTTCAGTCCAACGCATCCGCCAGCCCGGCCAGGGTGGAGAAGCGACCGTCGAAGGCGTCGGTCTCCGCGGGCGGATCCCCCACCGGACGCGGCACGTACGCGGTCCTCATCCCTGCATCTCCGGCGCCTCTGAGGTCCCAGGCGTGAGCGGCGACCATGAGCACTCTCTCCGGGTCGCCCCCTGCCTCCTCCACCGCGAGCCGGTAGACCCGCGGTGAGGGCTTATAGGCCTCGACGGCATCCGCGGAGAGCGCCCCGTGCCATCGCAGTCCGGCGTGCTCCCCGAGCGCGCGCAGCGACTCCGGGTTCGCATTCGACAGCCCGAGAACATGGAAGCGGGCCGCAAGCCGCGCGACGCCCTCGCACGAATCCGGCCAGGCGGGAAGACGCTTCGTCGCGGTGGCGAGGCGATCGATGGTCCCGGTATCCGTGATCCCCGCGGTCTGCGCCACCCGAGTCGCCGCCTCGCGATCAAGGATTCCGGAGTCGACATAGTCGCGCTCACCCCGTGCGATCCGGCGCTGCTCCCCTTCGATATGACGTTGCCAGACGCCGAGAAGTTCATCGGAATCACGGGGGGAGCCGCCCGCCTCCTCGATGGCGATACGGAGCCCTCCGGGCTCATCGACCAGGGTGCCCAGCACGTCGAAGACGATCGTGGTGATGTCGCGCAGCATGGTTCGAGTCTGCCCCGACGCGGGAGCGCAGGGGCCGGGAACGAGAAAACCCCCGCCTGAGCGGGGGTTCTTCTGCGGAGACGAGGGGATTTGAACCCCTGGTCCCCGTGAGGGGACTCCACCTTAGCAGGGTGGTGCACTCGGCCGGACTATGCGACGTCTCCAGGCATCCGAACCGAAAGCACGGATGCACCTAGCCATCATAACGGGTCGGACGAGCGGTGACGAACCGGCACCCCCGAACTCGCTTCCGACCGACGCGCACGCGGGCTGAGCGGGGATGCGCACTCGCGCTGGGATACTTGCCGCACATCGTGGGCACCCGACGTCCACCGCGCGGAAGAGGACCGATCATGCCCCGCACCGACACCGTGAACGCGGAGAACGCCCACACC
This sequence comes from Microbacterium sp. UBA3486, assembly GCF_002377845.1. NCBI lineage: Bacteria > Bacillati > Actinomycetota > Actinomycetes > Micrococcales > Microbacteriaceae > Microbacterium > Microbacterium sp. UBA3486. Next base: position 11,944 of record NZ_DFQP01000012.1, on the reverse strand, counting down.
CCCTCGCATCGCGAGCGGGACGGCCAGGCGCGCGGTTACGCGATCATCCTCGGTCTGCTCATCGTCTCGTACGGCTTCTGCGCGGCGCAGCCCAGCACCGACCCGAGCCCCTGGGCCTTCCTCGCCATGCTGGCGACGGTGGCGATGGTGTTCTACGTGACCCGTGCACGACATCTCGTGCAGCGTGTGTGGTGGGTGGTGCTCTCGGTCGCCGGTGCCGCCGCCGTCATCGCCGCGCTCTTCGGCGTCGACGGCCCGGTGCTCGCGATCCCGCTGTCGGCCGCATCGATGCTCGCTCTGCTGGTCGCTCCGTGGGCCATCATCGCGCATCAGGTCAACCGGCGGGGCCTCGACCTGGAGGCGCTGCTGGCGGCGATCACGGCCTACATCCTGGTCGGGATGTTCTTCGCCTTCGTCTACAACCTGATCTCGCAGATCTCCCCCACACCGATGTTCGGCGAGGAGAGCCTCGACTCGCTCGGCAACCAGCTGTTCTTCTCGTTCACCGCACTGACCACGACCGGATACGGCAATCTGGTCCCCGTCGGCACCACCGGACAGGGGATCGCCATCGCCGAGGGCATCACCGGGCAGCTGTTCCTGATCACGGCGGTCGCACGGATCATGCGCGGCGCGAGCGCGAAAGGCAGATCGAGCACGCCCGCCTGAGTGCCTTCCGGCGTGCCCGCCGCCCGCCGACCTCATCCGGAAGGGGTGACGCCCGCACGGAGATCGCCCCGTCGGATGCCACGATGAAAAGGCTCGAAGGAGTCACCATGAAGAGATGGGGCGTCATCACCGTCCTCGGCTCCGCGCAGTTCGTGATGGTGCTGGACGGCACCGTGATGAACGTGTCGATATCGACGGTGGTGTCCGACCTCGACACCACCGTGGCTGCGATGCAGGGCGCCATCACGTTCTACACCCTCACGATGGCGGCGTTCATGCTGCTCGGGGCGAGGCTGGGTGACGTGTGGGGCCGCCGCAGGGCGTTCGTCATCGGATCGTGCATCTATGCCGTGGGGTCGCTGATCACGGCGGTGAGTCCGAACGTGCAGTTCCTGTTCCTCGGCTGGTCGGTCGTCGAAGGTCTGGGTGCCGTGCTCGTCATCCCGGCGATCGCCGCCCTCGTCGCCGACAACTACCGCGGCCGTGAGCGCATCACGGCGTTCGCTATCATCGGCGCCGTCTCCGGGGCCGCCGTCGCGGCTGGACCCCTGATCGGCGGGTTCGTCACGACCTACTTCGACTGGCGCTACGTGTTCGCCGCCGAGGTGCTCATCATGATCGGCGTGGTGCTGTGCGCCCGGATCGTCACCGACCCGACGCCACGGCAGAGCGTGCGCATCGACGTCCTCAGCGCCGCGCTCTCGTCGGTCGGGCTGGTCGCGGTGGTGTTCGGGATGCTGCAGAGCAAGACGTGGGGGTGGGTGCTGCCGCTGAACCCGCCCACGATCGGCGGCGTCGTGGTCGCCCCTCTCGGCATCTCTCCCGCCGCCTGGTTCATCGTGCTCGGCGTCGTGCTCCTGGCCCTGTTCTTCTCGCGTCAGCGCCTGCTCGAACGCCTCGGCCGGTCGCCGCTCATCCACGTGGGGATGTTCTCGATCACCTCGCTCCGCAGCGGACTCACCGTCCTCGGGGCGCAGTACACCGTGACCGCAGGGCTCTTCTTCATGGTGCCGGTGTATCTGCAGATGACCCTCGGCCTCGATGCCCTGGAGACCGGGATCCGGATCTTCCCCCTCTCCATCGCTCTCGTGCTGTTCTCGATCGTGGGCACCCGACTCTCGCGCCTCTTGTCTCCGCGGACGATCGTGCGCATCGGACAGCTGACACTCGTCGTCAGCGCCCTCATCCTTCTCGGCTCCGCCACCAGCGACCTGCGCAGCGGCTTCTTCGCGACCGGGATGTTCCTCGCCGGAGCGGCCCTCGGACTCCTCGCCTCGCAGCTCGGGAACGTGAACATGTCGAGCGTGACCGAGAAGGAGACGAGCGAGGTCGGCGGGCTTCAAGGAGTGTTCCAGAACCTCGGCTCGTCGCTCGGAACGGCCCTGATCGGCTCGATCCTCATCGGTGCGCTGTCGACCTCGTTCGCCTCGGGAGTCGCGGCGAGCGACCTGCCCGAGACCACCCAGTCGACCGTGGCGAGCGCCACGCAGCACGGAGTCACCATCGTGCCCGCAGCCGACGTCGCCGCCATCGCGGAGAAGGCCGGGCTGGACGATGCCGACGCCGACACTCTCGCCACGGTCTACCGCGATTCGCAGCTGTCGTCGCTGCGCATCGCGTTCTTCGGGCTCATCCTCATCAGTCTGCTGTCGCTCTTCTTCTCGAAGGGGATACCCCACGCGAACGCCGTCCGCAGACGGCACGGCCAGGAGACGGCTGATCAGGAGGCCGGCTGACCAGCGCGGACCCGGCGGAGACGCCGGTCCGAACGTCGCCGTCGCCGTCGCCATCAGGATCGGGATCGGCGAGGATGAGGACCATGACGACCGTCTCCGCACCCCGCATCGAGCACCACCGGGAACCGTTCGGCATCGGCGAGAGCGCACCGCGCCTGAGCTGGACCACCACGGATGCGCCTGCCGGCTGGCGCCAGGAGCGTTACGCCGTCACGGTGGTGCGCGACGACGCCGAGGAGACCGTCGAGATCACGTCCGCCGAGCAGGTCCTGGTTCCCTGGCCGACTCGTGCGCTCGACTCCCGCGAGCGGGTCGGTGTGCGTGTGGCGGTGCAGGGTGCCGACGGCCGCTGGTCGAGCGAGAGCCCGCAGACCTGGGTGGAAACCGGCCTCCTCCACCCCGACGACTGGTCGGCGCGGCCGGTCGGGCTCGACCTCGATGAGGACCCGGAGAGCGACGCCCGCCGCGCCACCCTGGTGCGGCGGAGCTTCCGGCTCGACGGTGAGGTCTCCCACGCCCGGCTCTACGCCACCGCGCACGGCCTGTACGAACCCGAGATCAACGGCGAGCGCGTCGGCTCCGACACGCTGTCGCCGGGATGGACGGTCTATCGCGAACGGCTGCGGTACTACACCTACGACGTGACCGCCCTGCTCGTCGTCGGCGAGAACGCGCTCGGCGCCTGGCTCGGCGACGGCTGGTACCGCGGACGTCTCGGCTGGCGCGGCGGGTACCGCAACGTGTTCGGAAGCGATCTGTCGTTCCTCGGCCAGCTGGAGATCACCTATGTCGACGGACGACGCGAGACGATCGTGACCGACGACTCATGGAAGGGCGCGCTCTCCCCCATCCTCCGCTCCGGCATCTACGACGGCGAGGACTACGACGCACGCGAGGAGCTCCCGGAGTGGACGACCGCCGCCTTCGATGACGCGCAGTGGCTGCCTGTCGCGGTGCGCGATCGCGATCCGCGCACCCTGGTCGCACCGACGGCGCCACCTGTCAGGGTGAACGAGGAGATCGCCCCCGTCGCCGTGCTCACGTCACCCGGCGGCGCCCGCATCCTCGACTTCGGGCAGAACCTCGTGGGAAGGGTGCGCATCAGCGTGACCGGTCCGCGCGGCACGACCGTCACGCTGCGCACTGCGGAGGTTCTGCAGGAGGGGGAGATCTACACGCGGCCGCTGCGCAGCGCACGCTCCAGCGACTCCTACACACTCGCCGGACGCACCGGCGGCGAGGAATGGGAGCCGCGGTTCACATTCCACGGCTTCCGATATGCCGAGGTCTCCGGCTGGCCGGGCGACCTCGATGCGGATGTCGCGGCCGGCGCTGTGATCGCCCGTGTGCTGCACACCGACCTCGAGCGCACCGGGTGGTTCACCTGCTCCGATCCCCTGGTCGAGCAGTTGCACCGCAACGTCGTCTGGGGCATGCGCGGAAACTTCGTCGACATCCCCACCGACTGCCCGCAGCGTGATGAGCGCGTGGGGTGGACGGGCGACGTGCAGGTGTTCGGCCCGACCGCGTCGACGCTGTTCGACGTCTCGGGGATGCTGTCGGGATGGCTCCGTGACGTGGAGGCCGACCAGCTGCCCGACGGCACGGTCCCGTGGTTCGTGCCCGTGATCCCGTCGCACAAGGTGTGGTCTCCGATCCGCGCCGGCGCCGCCTGGGGAGATGTGGCGACGCTGCTGCCGTGGACCCTGTACCAGCGCTTCGGAGACGAGGGCGTTCTGGCGACGCAGTTCGAGAGCGCACGCCGATGGGTCGACAAGGTGGAATCACTGGCCGGACCCGACCGCCTGTGGAACGAGGGGTTCCAGCTCGGCGACTGGCTCGATCCCGCGGCGCCCCCGCAGGATCCGGGCGATGCCCGCACCGATCGGTATCTCGTCGCCACGGCGTACTTCGCCCGGTCGGCGCGAGCGGTCGCCGATATGGCTCGTGTGCTCGGACGCTCCGCCGACGCGGATCGTTACGGCACGCTCGCCACCGAGGTCGCTGCCGCTTTCCGGGGTGCGTATGTGAAACCCGACGGCACGATGACCTCCGACGCCCAGACTGCGTACGCCCTGGCCATCGTCTTCGACCTGCTCGCCGACGAGACGCAGCGTGCGATCGCGGGGGCACGCCTCGCCGCGCTCGTGCATGCCGCGGACAACCGCATCGCGACCGGCTTCGTGGGCACGCCGCTCGTCTGCGACGCGCTCACCCTGACCGGCCACGCGGATGCCGCCTACGACCTTCTTCTCGAGCAGGGTTGCCCGTCCTGGCTGTACCAGGTCGTGCAGGGCGCGACCACGGTCTGGGAGCGGTGGGATGCGATGCTCCCCGACGGCACCGTGAACCCCGGGACCATGACCTCGTTCAATCACTACGCGCTGGGAGCGGTCGCGGACTGGTTGCACCGCAGCGTCGCCGGGCTCGCACCCGCAGAGCCCGGATACCGCCGCATCCGCTTCGCACCACGTCCCGGTGGCGGGCTCACCCATGCCTCGGCGATGCAGCGCACGCCCTACGGTGACGCCTCGATCGCGTGGCGCGTCGACGAGGGCGAGCTGCATGTCGACCTCGTGGTCCCGGTCGGCGCGACGGCCGAGCTCGACCTGCCCGGAACAGCGGGGGAAGAGCTCGGGCACGGCGCGCACGCGCGCGCCGTGCCCCTGCATTCCTGACGAGTCAGCCGGCGGCGGGACCGCCCGTGTTCGCTGCGGCGATCAGCTGCTCGATCTGCTCGAAGTCGACCGGGAGCCCCGGGAATCCGGCCAGACGTCCGATCGGGAAGGAGGCCATCATCTTCTGCATCGCCTCGTCGTTCGGCATCATCGACGCCGCAGCCGCGTCGCCGCCGAGTCCGCCCATCAGGCCGCCCAGCGCCTGCTGCACGATGGGGCCGGCGACGGGGTGCGCGATCAGGTCGCCGATGGAGGAGTTCATGGTCAGTTCCTGGTGCACCTCGTCACCCGAGACCTCGACCGACGCGGTCGAGCGGATGTCACGACTGGAGGCGGCCACATCGACGGCATAGGCGCCGCCCTCGACCGCCCAGCGGTCGACGCGGATGTCCCAGTAGGCGAGGTCTTCGCGCCGCACGACGAGCTCGACCGTGCGGGTCTCCCCGGCATCGAGCGCGACCGATGAGAAGGCCTTGAGCTCACGAGGTGCGCGCTGCACGATCGACGCGGCCGGGGCGACGTAGACCTGCACGACCTCGCGCCCGTCGCGGTCACCGGTGTTGGTGACGTCGACGCGCACGACGATGTCCCCGTCGGCACCGACATCGGCCGTCGCACGACCGTATTCGAACGTCGTGTACGAGAGTCCGTGGCCGAACGGGAAGGTCACGTCGAGACCCTTCGCGTCGTACCAGCGGTAGCCGACCAGCAGACCCTCGCCGTAGCGCACGTGTCCGAACTCGCCGGGGAAGTTGCCGAATGACGGGTTGTCCTCGAGCCGCACCGGCACGGTCTCGGTGAGCTTGCCGGAGGGGTTCACGGCACCGTAGAGCACGTCGGCCACCGCGCTGCCGCCGGCCTGACCGAGCAGCCAGCTCTCGACGATGGCCGGCACGCGGTCGGCGAAGGGCAGGGCCACCACGCCGCCGTTGGACAGCACGACCACGACGCGGGGATTGACCTCGAGCACGGCGTCGAGCAGGGCGAGCTGCGGCGCCGGCAGGTCGATGTGATCGCGGTCGAAGCCTTCCGACTCCTCGGCAGCGGGGAGGCCGAGGAAGACCACGGCCACGTCTGCCGCCTCGGCGACGCCGACGGCCTCTGCCCGCAGGTCGTCGGCAGTCCGACCGGATGTCGCGATGGTGCCGCCTTCGACGGCGAAGCCCGCGGCGTAGGAGACGTTCTCGCCGCCCACGGCACGCAGTTCATCGAGCGCCTTGTCGACGCGGGTGGGGTTGATCAGCGAAGACCCCGCGCCCTGGAACCGCGGCTCGGTCGCGAACGCGCCGATCACGGCGATCTTCTGGTCGACGGCGAGCGGGAGCAGGGCAGCCTCGTTCTTCAGCAGCACGATGGAACGACCGGCCGCCTCGCGGGCGAGTGCGTGGTGGGCATCGACATCGAGCGGGCCTGCCACGGCCGGGCGCTCCCCGGCCTTGCGCACGAGCTCGATGGCGCGGCCCGCGGCGGTGTCGAGCACGCTCTCCTCGAGCGTTCCCGCACGCACGGCGGCGACGAGCTGCGCATCCGTGCGCCCTCCCGACGCCGGCATCTCCAGGTCGAGGCCTGCAGCGACGCCGGCGACGCGGTCATTGACGGCGCCCCAGTCCGACACGACGAGGCCGTCGAAGCCCCAGTCGTCGCGCAGCACGCTGGTGAGCAGCCACGGGTCCTCCGAGGTCCAGACGCCGTTGAGCTTGTTGTACGAGCACATGACGGTCCACGGCGAGGCGTCCTTCACGACGCGTTCGAACCCGCGCAGGTAGATCTCACGCAGCGGGCGGGGGTCGACGTCGGAGCTCGCACGCATGCGGTCGAACTCCTGGTTGTTCGCGGCGAAGTGCTTGAGCGAGGTGCCGACGCCCTTCGACTGGATACCGCGGACCGAGGCGGCGCCGAGGACGCCGGACACGATCGGGTCCTCCGAGAAGTACTCGAAGTTGCGGCCGCACAGCGGCGAGCGCTTGATGTTGATGCCGGGGCCGAGCACGACGGCGACGTTCTCGATCGCGGCTTCCACGCCGATCGCCGCGCCCACGCGCTCGATGATCTCCGGATCCCACGACGAGCCGATGCCGACGGCGGGTGGGAAGCAGGTGGCGGGGACGCTGCTCGCGAGACCGAGGTGATCGGTGGCACCGGACTGCTTGCGCAGGCCGTGCGGACCGTCGGTCATCATCACCGACGGGATGCCCGCGCGGTCGATGGCCTTCGTGGTCCAGAAGTCCGCACCGCTGGTGAGCGACGCCTTCTCCTCGAGGGTGAGGTCGGAAGCCGAGATCTCGGTCATGGTGTTCCTTTCGCGGGCGACGTCGATGTCCTTGCGAAAACCATATGCCCTTCAGTATTAGATTTCAAACGGCATTCAGGATTAGGGTCGAAGCATGGCACGACGGGGTTCGTATGCGAAAGGCGTGGCGCGACGCGAGGAGATCCTCGAGAGCGCCCTCGACGTGATCGGACGCAAGGGTTACCAGAACGCGTCCCTCAAGGAGATCGCCGAAGTCGTCGGCGTCACCCCCGCTGCTCTCCTGCACTACTTCGGATCGAAGGAAGAGCTCTTCACCGAGGTGCTCCGCAAGCGCGACGAGCACGACGGCCTCGATCCCGCCGGGCTCAGCGACACCGAGGCCAGAGCCGCGTTCATCGGCGTGATCCGCCACAACACCGAGGTCCCGGGTCTCGTCGCCCTGTTCTCACGCCTCTCCGTGGATGCCGCCGACCCGGAACACCCCGCCCACGACTACTTCCTGGACCGCAGCGCGCGCCTGCGCGACTCCATCGCCGACAACTTCGGCGCCGACGACAGACGCTCCACTCTCGACCCGGACACGCTCGCGCGCGTGATCCAGGCGGCATCCGACGGGCTCCAGCTGCAATGGATGATCGACCCGACCGTCGATATGCCCGGCATCATGGGTGCCCTGATCGACGCCCTGCATCCGCCAGTGCCGCCGACCGTCGACTAGCCCTTCACGGCACCCCCGAGTCCGGCCGAGCGCAGGAACACCGACTGGAAGATCAGGAACATCGCGATCGGGATCAGGGTCGCGATCGCCAGCGCCGCCAGGAACACGTCGAGCTCGGTCTGAGACTGCACGGCGGGGAGACGCACCGACAGCGGTTGCACCGCAGGGTCGGGCAGCACGAGCATCGGCCACAGGTAGTCCTTCCACGCGGCGATGATCGCGAACACCGAGACCACGCCGAGGATCGGCTTCGACATCGGCAGCACGATCGACCAGAACAGCCGGAAAGGTCCGGCGCCATCGGTGCGGGCCGCCTCGAACACCTCCCGCGGGAGCGAATCGAAGAACCGCTTCACGAGCAGGATGTTGAACGCGTTCGCGCCCATCGGCAGCCAGACTGCGAGGTAGTTGTTGAGCAGGCTCACGTCCCCGAGCAGCGGCGGATGCACGATCGTCAGGTACAACGGCACCAGCAGCACGATGCCCGGGATGAACAGCGTCGCCAGCACCAGGGCGTTCAGGATCGGCGCGTACTTCGGGCGCAGCACCGACAGCGCGTAGCCCCCGGTCGTCGCGATGAGCAGCTGCACGAACCAGGCGCCGAGGGCGATGATCACCGTGTTGAAGAAGTACTGGTCGATCTGGATGTCGTTCCACGCGGTCGACAGGTTCTCCCAGTCCATGCCGTTCGGCCACAGGGCGAACGGCTGCTGCAGCGTGTCCTGGGTGGGGGTGATCGCCGACTTCGCGAGCCACAGGATCGGCCCGAGCCCGGCGACCACCAGTCCGACGGCGAGGAAGACATGTGTGAGCGACATCCCGATGCGGATGCCGGGCCGCCGACGTTCGGAGTCGGAGATGACGGTGCGGTCCCCGACGCGATCGGCGGCCTTCTCCGCCGCCTTCTCCGCGGCGCGGGTCGAGAGGCGGGTGGTGAGGCTCACGTCGTGCTCCAACGGTCGGTCAGCTTGAAGTACAGCCAGGAGAGGAGGGCGAGGACGATCGCGAGCAGCACCGAGACGGCCGTCGCCTCGCCGTAGTCGCCGCCCAGGCTGTTGCGGAAGGCCTTGTCGTAGATGTACAGCAGCACGGTCTTGGTTGCTCCGGCCGGTCCACCGCCGGTGAACAGGAACGGCTCGAGGAAGACCTGCGCGGTGGCGATCACCTGCAGGATCAGCATGATGAAGAGGATGCCGCGCAGCTGGGGCAGCGTGACGTGCCAGATCTTCTTCCAGATGCCGGCGCCGTCGACCTCCGCGGCGTCGTAGAGCTCGGGCGGCACGCCCAGAAGCGCGGCGAGGTAGATGATGATCGACCCACCGGCGCCTGCCCACGTGGCCTCGAGCACGAGCGAGGGCATGGCCTGCACCGCGTCCTGGATCCACGGCTGTGGAGGGATGCCGACGAAGCCGAGCACGGTGTTGAACACCCCGGACGGGTCGGCGCTGTAGAAGAACTTCCACAGCAGCACCGCGACGACCGGCGGGATCACGACGGGCAGGTAGGCGAGCGCCGAGTAGATGCCCTTGCCACGACGCACCTCGCTCATCAGCACGGCCATCAGCAGCGGCAGCGGGAACCCGAAGAGCAGCGCGAGCACGGCGAACCACAGCGTGTTGATCACGGCGCGGCCGAGTTCGGGGTCACCGATCACGGCGAGGTAGTTGTCGAATCCGACCCACTCGGAGACGATCAGGTTCGTCTTCTGCAGGCTCATGATCACCGACTGCACGATCGGGGACCAGGAGAAGAACACGAACACGAACAGCATGGGGAGCACGAACAGGAGGTTCGCGAGCCCGCCGCCGCGGAACCAGGTGAGGGGCGAGCGGCGGCGGGAGGGGCGCACAGCGGGCGGCGGAGAGGCCTCCACCGCCGCCCGCTGCTCAGAGAGCGTCATCGTCATGAAGCGTTACTCGTCGAGCTTCGCCTGCGCGTCGGTCTGCACCTGAGCGAGCAGAGCGTCGATGTCGGCGTTCTGGTCGGTCAGGACCTTCTGCACCACGGTGTCGAGGAGGGCATACACCTCCTGCGTCTTCACCTTCGGCTCACCCACCGGCGTCTGGTCCCAGATGCGGTCGCTGAACGGCGCCATCTGCTCGACCGGGACGTTGATGTAGTCGGCGATCCACACCTGCGACTCGTCGTACAGCTCACGGCTGAGCACCGGGAGCAGCGGGGTGCCCACCGCCTGGCCGGACTCGTTCAGGGTCTTCGCATCGAGCACCGCCGCGTCCTCGTCCATCAGCTTCTGCATGTAGTACCAGTCGATCCACGTGACCGCCGCCTCCTTCGTCGCGTCGTCGACCGTGGGGCTGATCACCGCGATGTCACCGCCGCCGAGCGTGCCGGGGTCGTCGCCTTCCATGGGCACGACGGTCATGCCGTAGATGTCCGAATCCATGCCGAAGTCGCGTACGAGGGCGGTGTAGATGTCGGAACCCGATGTGTACATTCCGATGTTGCCGGCGGCGAACTCCTGGTTGATCGTTCCCCAGTCGAGGTCGACCTTCGATCCGAACGAGCCGTCCTCCCACTTCACGTCGTGCAGGAACTGCAGCGACGCCTTCGTCGCATCGTTGTCGATCGTCGACTCGGCCGTGCCATCCCCGTTGTCGGTCTGGGTGCGCCCGCCGCGGGCGACGGTCTGCGAGGTGAGCTGCCACCCGCCGGTGTTGTTGATGGCCATCTGCGCATACCCGGCCTTGCCCGTGGCATCCGTGATCTTCTTGGCGGCCTCGCGGATCTCGTCCCACGTCTCCGGCGGGTTGTCGGGGTCGAGCCCGGCCTGCTCGAACAGGTCGCGGTTGTAGTGCAGCGCGGCGGCGTACGCCTGGCGCGGGAAGCCGTAGATCTTGCCGTCGGCGCCGGTGACACCGTCGAGGATGATCGGGTTGAACTTGTCGGTGTAGCCGAGCTTCTCGATCGCGTCGGTCACGTCCATCAGCTGCCCGTTCTCGAGCAGCGTCTTCGAGTCGGTGAACGGCACGGTGAAGACGTCGGGCAGGCTTCCGCCGGCGAGCTGCACGGCGAAGGTCGGGCCCTCCCACTCGTACTCGACGCCGATGATGTCGATGCCGGGGTGTTCCTTCTCGAACTGCTTCTCCTGCGCGGCGAACGCATCGTAGGCCGCAGCGTCCGCTCCCGGGGGGAACGTCGCGACGCGCAGCTCGAGGCGTCCGTCGCCACTGTCGCCGTCGCCGCTGGACGTGCAGCCGGCGAGCGCGCCGACCGTCGCGAGCACAGCGATGCCGGCGACCATGGCCTTCGTTGGTGACTTCATTGTCTGTCCTTCCATGTGGTGCTGATCGGGTGGTGCAGGGCTACTTCGGCGCGCGGTGAGGGTGCGCGGGGACGGCTCGGAGTGCGAGCCAGGCTGTGGAATCGGGAGCCAGCGCGCCGTCGAGTGGCACGCTGGCGAGGAGCACCTCGTGGTGCGCCGGCAGCGGCACGGGTGCGGGCCCGAGGTTCGTGATGCTGAGAGTGCCGTCCCCTCTGCGGAACGCGAGCACATCGGCGCCGAGTTCGAGCCACTCGAAGTCGTCACCGGCGAGGTCGTCGAGTCGACGGCGCAGCGCGATCATCGCGCGGTACAGGTTGAGGGTCGAGTCGGGGTCCCTGTCCTGCGCGTCGACCGTGAGCACCTCCCAGTCCTCGGGCTGCGGAAGCCACGGGACGCCGCCGAAGCCGTACGGCGTGGCCGTTCCGGACCAGGGCAGAGGCACGCGGCATCCGTCGCGCCCCGGGTCGACCCCGCCAGAGCGGAAGTGCATGGGGTCCTCGATCGCGTCGAGCGGCAGTGCTACTTCGGGAAGGCCGAGCTCGTCGCCCTGGTAGATGTAGAGGCTGCCCGGCAGCGCCGCGACGAGCAGCGCCGCGGCGCGAGCGCGGC
>NZ_DFQP01000113.1:0-16029 GCF_002377845.1 Microbacterium sp. UBA3486 | reverse complement strand
CTCGCGATCTACGACACCATGCAGCACATCCGTCCCGGCGTCGCGACCACCTGCGTCGGGCAGGCCATCGGACCGGCAGCACTCCTCGTCGCTGCCGGAGATCCGGGTGCGCGGGCCGCCCTCGCCCATGCGCGCATCGTGCTGCACCAGCCGGCCGGACAGTCCCGGGGTGCGATCCCCGACCTGATCCTCGCGGCCGACGAGGTGGTGCGGGTGCGCTCCGACATGGAGGAGATCCTGGCCAGGCACAGCGGCCGGACGGTCGCGGAGCTCCGGGTCGACACCGATCGCGACCGGGTGTTCACCGCCGCCGCCGCCCTCGACTACGGGCTGGTCGACACGGTGCTGGGAGCGCGGAGCTGATCTGCAGTCCAGGCTCGCGGACGGATGCTTGAGCGGCGGACGACTGCATGACCGGTGCGGTGCCTGTGGTCATGCATCCGTCCGTCGATCATGCAGATGACGGCTCCGGGATCACGCGGCGAGGGCGAACGCGCCACGCGAAGGGGCCGTCGATCGCAGACTGTCGGCAACGTCGCTCGTCAGCTCGACGAGGCTCGTGTCGAGGGCTCCGGCGATCGCGGCGATCATCTCGCTCGACGGCTCCTTCAATCCCCGCTCGACCTCGGAGAGGTACTGCGGTGAGACACCGGCCTTGTCGGCGGTCTCGGAGAGGGTCTCCTCGCGGTCGTGACGTCGGCGGCGCAGCTGGTCACCCAGCAGGTGTCTCCACAGGGGCTCGGGATCGCTCGGGCGGGGGCGTTCGGAGCGAGGGGTGCGCGGGAATGCGAGGATGTCGGCCATGCCTCACGATAATCCGCGGCATCCGGCGGCTTCGAGCGGTTCTGCTCAGAGCAGAACCGTGGTTCAGGAGTCTGCGCGCCCCGACGGGTGATCGGGAGTGGGAGTGCGATCGGGAGCGGGCTCGGGCTCCGCGGCGACGGATGCGGCCGCATCCGTCGCCGCCCAGCTGGCGAGCATCCGCAGCTTGTCCGCCGACGCCGTGCCCGGCTCCGCGGTATAGGTCGACAGGTGGAGTCCTGGATCAGCCGGCAGCTCGAACGCCTCGTAGGTCAGCTCCATCTCTCCGACCACCGGATGCGCGATGCGCTTCACACCCGTGCGGTGGAAGCGCACGTTGTGGGCGGCCCACAGCGTGCGGAACCGCTCGCTCCGCGTCGAGAGCTCGCCGACGAGATCGGTGAGCTTCCGATCGAACGGATTGCGGCCGGCTTCCCCGCGCATCGCCGCGACGAGCTCCTGCGTGTTGCGGTCCCACTCCGGGTAGAACTCCTGCGCCGCCGGATCGAGGAACGCGAAGCGGGCGCTGTTGGGCTGCGGCTGCGCGAACACCGGCGCGTAGAGGGCACGGCCCAGGGCGTTCGCGGCCAGGTAGTCGAAGTAGTTGTTGCGCACGATCGCCGGCGCCTCGGTCATGGCATCGAGCAGGCGGAGGATGCTCGCACGCAGCTCCGTGGCCTTCTTCCGCGGCGTGCGTGCGACCGGCGAGGCGTTCGCGGTGCGGGCGAGGTCGAACAGGTGCGCGGTCTCGGCCTCGTCCAGCTGGAGCGCGCGGGCGAGGGCGTCGAGCACGCTGTCGGACGCGCCGGACAGGTCGCCGCGCTCGAGCCGCGTGTAGTAGTCCACGCTGACACCCGCGAGGAGCGAGACCTCCTCGCGGCGCAGGCCCGGTACGCGGCGGTTGCCCCCGAATGCGGGGAGGCCTGCCTGATCGGGGGTGATGCGTGCGCGCCTCGTGGAGAGGAACTCGCGCACCTCGCTGCGGGTGTCCATGCCTTCGACGGTACGCGCTCAGCGACCGTGGAGGGAGGTACTGGCGGTACCGGTGACCGATCCGCGACGCCTCACAGTGCCGCGGTCACCCCGGGCAGCAGCTTGCCGAGGATCGCCCCCAACTGTTCGCGCTCCTGTGCGGTGAGCGGATCGAGCACGAGCTCCCGCACCTGCTCGACGTGCACGGGGGCGGCCGTGCGCAGCATCTCCCGTCCGGCCGGAGTCAGTGCGGCCGAGAGGGTGCGCTTGTCGGACCCGCACGAGGTGCGGGTGACCCAGCCGCGTTCCTCGAGAGAATCCAGAGCGTGGCTCAGGCGGGAACGGCTGAGGCCGGCGATGCGGGCGAGCTCGGTCATGGTGACGGCGCTCTCACCTTGACCTGCCAGGGTGACGAGGATCGCATATCGGGCGTGGTTGAGCCCGACCTCTTCCTTCAGCGTGCGATCGAGCACCTGCGGCAGCAGCTGGACGAACCGGATGACGGGGAGCCAGGTCTCCATCTCGGTGTCGTCGAGGCGACGCGGATGCTGCTGCTCCGCCGTCATGCTGTCCTCCTGGGTGTCACTCGGGTATCCCGCGGGTGTCACGCTGCCGACAGGTCGAGCGTGTGCGCCGTGTGGTCGCGCTTCGCCTGCAGGTAGCGGGTGTTCGCTTCCGACAGGTGCACCTCGGTGCGCACGCGCTCGGTGACGCGGATGCCGAGCGCTTCGAGCTGCACGGCCTTGTCGGGGTTGTTGCTCAGCAGGCGGATGCCGTCGACGCCCAGCGCGTTCAGCATCTGGGCGGCCACCGTGTAGTCGCGCTCATCTTCGCCGTGGCCCAGGGCGACGTTCGCCTCGTACGTGTCGAGGCCCGCGTCCTGCAGGGCGTAGGCATCGAGCTTGGCGTACAGGCCGATGCCCCGGCCCTCCTGGCGGAGGTAGAGCAGGAACCCGCCCTCGTCGGCGATGCGCTCGACGGCTTCGCGCAGCTGGGGGCCGCAGTCGCAGCGCTCGGAGCCGAACACGTCGCCGGTGAGGCATTCGCTGTGCGGACGGACGAGCGGTGCGTCCCCGCCGTCTATCGCGCGTTCGAGTGCGGCGCGCCAGTCGCCGAGCCCGAGCAGCAGGTGCTCGCGGCCGTCGACGAGGCCGTCGAAGGTGACCACGTCGGCGGTCGTGGAGAAGCCGTCGCCGAAGCGCAGCGGCACGCGGACGCGAGTGCGTTCCGTGGCGACCGGAGCGACGGTTGAAGTTTCAATCATGTCGGGTGCAACGCGGCGCTCGGCGGACTATTCCCGGATCCCAGGATTTCGGAGGGGTTCCGTCAGAACCTCCCATCCGCGAGGGATTCGGTGTGGACTGGAGTCCACGCGACAGAAGGAGCAACACGAATGCGCGGAGTAGTCATGCACGCCCCCGGAGACGTCCGGGTCGAAGAGCGCGAGAAGCCCACCATCTCCCGGCCGACCGATGCGGTGATCCGCATCGCCGCGACCTGCATCTGCGGCTCGGACCTGTGGCCCTACCGCGGTGCCAACGACGTCGACCACGCGCCGATGGGGCACGAGTACGTCGGCGTGGTCGAGGAGATCGGCACCGAAGTGCAGACGCTGCGGGTCGGCGACTTCGTCGTCGGATCCTTCATGGCGTCGGACAACACGTGCGAGATCTGTCAGGCGGGGTACCAGTCCCGCTGCGTGCACGTGGTGCCGATGGGGCGCTACGGCACGCAGGCCGAGTACTCGCTCGTCCCGCACGCCGACGGCACGTTGGTCGTCACGCCCGGCCGGCCCGACGCCGATCTGATCCCCTCACTGCTCGCCGCGTCCGACGTCCTCGGCACGGGATGGTTCGCAGCCGTGGCCGCCGAGGTCGGACCGGGGAAGACCGTCGCCGTGGTCGGCGACGGCGCGGTCGGGCTCCTCGGGATCCTCGCCGCACGGGAGCTCGGTGCCGAGCGCATCATCGCGATGAGCCGGCACGCCGATCGGCAGGCGCTGGCGCGCGAGTTCGGCGCGACCGACATCGTCTCCGAACGCGGGGATGAGGGAGTGGCCCGCATCAAGGAACTCACGAACGGTCTCGGTGCGCATTCGGTGATCGAGGCCGTCGGCACCCAGGAGTCGATGATGCAGGCGATCCGCTCCACCCGCCCCGGAGGTCACGTCGGCTTCGTCGGCGTCTCTCACGACGTGGCGCTGCCCGGCGAGGAGCTGTTCTACTCCGGCGTGCACCTGCACGGCGGGCCCGCTCCGGTGCGCCGCTTCCTCCCCGAGCTGATCCAGCTCATCTGGGACCGGAAGATCGACCCGGGCAAGGTGTTCGACCTCACCCTTCCGCTCGAAGAAGCCGCCGAGGGCTATCGGGCCATGGACGAGCGCCGCGCCACGAAGGTGCTGCTCACGGTGTGACCTCGCGGCGGGCGGAGATCTCCGTGTCGGGCGGAGATTCGACAGGAGATTCTCCGCCCATGGCGTGGTTCTCCTCCCGAGCCTGCGGCGATGTTTGTGGCTGTGCCCTGCGCCGCACGATCCTCAACTCGCTCGCGAGGATGCCGAGCACGACGAGCGCTCCGCCCACGAGCGCGGTCGCGGGCAGGCGTTCGCCGGCGATGCGTCCGATGACTCCTGCCCACACCGGTTCCCCGGCGTAGATGATGGTCGCGCGGGTGGGGGAGACCGACTTCTGGGCCCAGTTCATCGTCAACTGGATCAGGCAGCTCGCCGCTCCCAGGCCGACCGCACAGCCGACCCAGATCCACGAGAACTCCGGCACGCCCTCGCCGACCACCGGCATCGTGAGCAGTCCCAGCGCTCCCGCGGTGAGCAGCTGCACCACGGTGATGCGTCCGAGGTCGATCTTCCCGGCGAAGAGGCTGATCAGGATGATCTCGGCGGCGATCGGCAGCGTGCTGATCATGGTCGCGATCTCGCCTGCGCCGAGCGTCAGCGCGAAGGCGTCGGGGCCGGCGATGAACAGCAGCCCGACGAAGGCCAGACCCGCCCCGACGAACGCCATGGCGGGCGGGCGCTTGCGGAACACGGCCCACTGCGCCAGCGGCACCAGCGGCACGTACATCGCGGTGATGAAGGCCGAGGTGCTGCTGTCGATGGTCTGCAGCCCCAGCGTCTGGAGGCCGTAGCCGAGGTAGATCATCACCCCGATCGCGACGCCTGCGCCGACATCGCGCCAGCGGATGCCGCGCAGCACGCGTCGGAAGATCACGATGCTGATCAGTCCCGCGATGAGGAACCGGATGCCGACGAAGAACCAGGGTCCGGAGTGCTCCATCGCCCAATGCACGAGCAGGAACGTGCCGCCCCAGACGGCGGTGATCGCGATGAGCGCGGCTTCCTGCGGTCGGAACCGCATCCAGCGGAGACGAGAGGGCATCGTTGGCCCTTTCTCGACGTTGCCGGATCGAGCCTAGTGCGCCGGACCCGTCGCCCGGATCGTGACGGAAGAAGACGATGGCGCACCGGACGCCGCCGCCGACTCGGTAGCCTCGCAGCATGAGCGACTTCGTGAGTGCCGTCGAACTGAACGACCTGCTGACCCGGGGTGCACCGGTGCGCGTGATCGACGTGCGGTGGCGCCTGGATCGTCCGGAGGCCGGGCACGACGACTACCTCACCGGGCACATCCCGGGCGCCGTGTTCGCCGCGCTCGACACCGAGCTCTCCACCCATGGCGAGCCGTCGGAGGGACGGCACCCGTTGCCGTCGACGGCCACCCTCCAGGACGCGGCCCGTCGGTGGGGCGTGCGTGCGGGCGACACGGTGGTCGCCTACGACGACTTCAAGGGGATCGCGGCCGCCCGTGCCTGGTGGCTGCTGCGTCAGGCCGGCGTCGATGTGCGGGTGCTCGCCGGCGGCATCCGCGGGTGGAAGGATGAGGGCTTCGCCGTCGCGACCG
Source organism: Microbacterium sp. UBA3486 (assembly GCF_002377845.1). Classification (NCBI taxonomy): domain Bacteria; kingdom Bacillati; phylum Actinomycetota; class Actinomycetes; order Micrococcales; family Microbacteriaceae; genus Microbacterium; species Microbacterium sp. UBA3486. Next base: position 10,339 of record NZ_DFQP01000113.1, on the reverse strand, counting down.
ATGATGTGGCACCGGATCCTGGCGATGTCGTCCTCGAGGAGATCGGTGCGGATGCGCTGACGATCGACGAAGCCGCCGCGTTCCCGGCATCCGGTGTCCTGGTGGATGTGCGGGCCCCCGAACGCTACCGCGGCGAGACCGAGCCGCTCGATCCCGCGGCAGGACACATCCCCGGCGCACGCAACCTGCCCACCCTGCTGCATCTGGACGCCACAGGCCGCATCCTCGACCGGGAGACCGTGCTGGCGAACTTCGCCGAGGTCGGCGTCACGCCGGGCACGGCCGTCGCGGCATACTGCGGTTCCGGTGTGACGGCCGCGCACACCGCCCTGGTCCTGCATGAGGTCGGCATCGAGGCGAAGGTCTTCCCCGGGTCGTGGAGCCAGTGGTCGAACACCCCCGGCCGACCGGTCGCGATCGGAGATCAGCCCGGCTGATCCTCCCGGGGGCCATAGCCCCAGTGCAGCCCGAGGGCGCCGGGGCCGAAAGCCCGGCGCACCAGATGCACCGACGTTCCCCGGGGCGGCGGCAGCGGCGTCATGATGACGCCGTCCGGTGTCTCGAGGTGCTCCTCGCACCAGTCAGGGATCGCGTCCGGATGGAAGCGTGTCCACACCAGCAGCTCTCTGGCCTTCTGCGCCAGGGCGTGGCCGGTGTCGCGCGTCGCGGGGTAGTCGGGCGGGTACTCCACCGACCACTCCACCATCGCCGTCTCCGGCGCGGTCAGCGGCACATCGAGCTCGAACAGCACCCCGTGCACCTCGCCGTCGGGGTGGGAGTAGCGCGCGGCGATCCGGCCCCCTGCCACCGCCTTCAGCAGAGGTGCGGGGGTGCGCACCCCGGGGGTGATCTCGAGGAAGGGGATCGCCGTGATCGTGCCGACCGTGGACTGCACGATGCTGCGCGTGATGCTGAATGCGACGTTGCCGTCCGCGCCGACATCGGTCACCGAATGCGTCGTGAGCTCGCGGGAGGTGTCGGGGTAGGAGGCGCCGAGCGCGCGGAAGGCGTCGATCACCGCCAACTCGAGCTCTTCCTCGTCGATCGGGAACTGGTTGGGTCCGAGCGGACCTGTGCGGTTCGTCGATCGGAGCAGTCTGCTCAGCGCCCCCGTGTCGAGTCCGAGGAGTTCCTCGATGTCGCTGAGCGCGGCGAGCGACTGCGCCCCCTCCGGCCGTCGCGCGCCGGATCGCCAGTAGCTCAGCGTGGCCATCGACACGCGGTTCCCGCGCGCCTTGAGCTGACGCTGCAGCCACGACAGCGTCACCGGCTTCGCGTTTATCGCGTCGCGCAGGGCGTTCGCGAAGTCATCGGGTTCGGCTCTGCGCGCGTCATCTTCGAAACTCATCACAGATCCCCTCCGGTATGTGAAGATCAGCGCCTTAGAGTGAGCATACGACCGCACGCGCGTACCTCAGGGGACCGGGTGGGCATGTGGGGTCACTTGGCCGTCTTCGCAGGCAGGGTGCCCGACCCTGCGATCACCGGCCTGACGCAGTGATGCCCCCCTTGCTGCGTATGTCGTGAAGCCCGGCAATCGATCTGGGGAGATCAGCCGGGCTTCACGAATCCTCCCTCCGCAGGGCTCCCGGCGTTGCGGCTCCGCCGCCCCGCGTAGACTGGGAGCAACACCCCGGAGGACTCTGGACCGTCATGTCTGCCCCTGCTCGCGCATTCACCATGCGCCACGTGCAATTGCTGCGCGCTCTGTTCGCCGCAGTCGCTGCACTGATGATCACGTTCTCGTCTGATCACTCCGCCGCCGTCGGCCTTTCCGTGTTCAGCGGCTTCGTCTTCATCACCGCTCTCGTCCAGGTGCTCGCCGCCTGGCTGGTGCTCCCCGCCGGCTCACGCTGGTCGTACGTCCTGCTCGCCGCGGTCGGCGTCGTCGCCGGCATGGTGAGCGGAATCCCGGTGTGGCGTTCCGACGACCTGTTCTTCATCATCGTCTCCTCCTGGGCCATCGTCAGCGGCGGCATCGAGCTGCTCGCCGGCATCCGCTCCCGGCGCACCGGCGGCATGCTGTCGCGCGATGCGATCACCGTCGGGGGCCTGGGTGTTCTGCTCGGCGTGGCCCTGCTGCTGATCCCGGCCGGGTTCCTGCAGGAGTACACGATCGACAAGGCCGGCACGTTCGTCCTCTCCGGGATCATCCTCGGCGTCGGCATGTTCGGCGGCTATGCGGCGATCGTCGCGGTCTTCCTCGGCATCGCCGGCCTCACGCCGAAGCAGGTCGATGCCGTCGCCACGGTGTCCGAATCGAACGACAGCGCCGCCCCCGCGGAGCATGGAGGAGAGCGATGAGCGACGAGAAGCCCACCCGCCGGGACATTCTGCGGCCCCTGCACCTGCTCCTCATCGCGCTCGGCTGCGGCGTCTTCGCCATGGTCGTCACCCTGGTCTCGACCGGAGCCTTCACCGCACGCGTGAACGCGTCGATCGCCGACGGCACCTACGACGGGCTGACCCCGATCGCGCTGGGGCTCGTCGTCGGCGGTGGGGCGTTCATCGTGACGCTGCTGATCCTGGCGATGCTCATCCTCGCCGTCGATCCGTCCGACGTCACCAAGACGATCGATCGTCCGGTGCTGTACGACCCGGAGCCCGACGGGGAGAGCCCTGACTCCGAGGCTTCCGGCCGCCCGGCGTCCTCCTGACGCGCTCCGCAGGAGCGGCAGATCTGCTCGTCGACGGGACCATCTAACATCCGATTAAAGAGCGCGTCAGGCGTTCTGAATCGCGCGGATCTCCGGTACTTTCGGCGTACCCTCTGGACAATCGTCTCTAGACATCCGATGTCTCGTGTCGGACACTGACTTCTGACGCGCCCCGCATCCACGACCGGTTGCGAGACCGCACGGCCCCAGATGATCAACGATGCTCCGGAGGTTTGCTGTGATGATGGACCCCATTTCCCGCCGACAGGCGCTGCAGGTGGGCGGCCTCGCCCTCCTCGCCCCGCTCGTCCCTCAATTCCTGGCCGCTCGGCCTGCGACTGCGAACGCATTCTCGGTGGACGCCGCTCTGCGCGCCGTCCCCGCCGGTGCGATCCCGCGTCCGCAGCTCTCGCCGTACGCCCTCTGGTACGCGACCCCGGCGACGAGCTGGGAGACGCAGGCGCTCCCCATCGGCAACGCGCGCCTCGGCGCGAAGTTGTTCGGGAACCCGGACGCCGAAGTGATCCAGTTCAGCGAGCAGAGCCTGTGGGGCGGCGTCAACGACTATGACAACGCGCTCGCCGGCCAGCCCGACGGAGCGTACGACACCAGCGTCACCGGTTTCGGTTCGTTCCGCGACTTCGGCGAGGTGACCGTCGCGTTCGGCGCACGCACCGTCGTGAGCTCGCCGGGAGGCCCGTACGAGGTATCGGGTGGCGAGAGCGTCGAGAAGACCTTCGACGGGAATCCGGCCACGAAGTGGTGTCTGATCGCGCCGCCCGCCGAGGTGATCTGGCAGGCCGATCTCGCGGAGCCGGTCGCCGTCTCCTCCTACGCGCTCACGAGCGCGAACGACGTCCCCGCCCGCGATCCGCAGGACTGGCGGTTCGAAGGGTCTGCCGATGGAGCGGCCTGGGTCGCGCTCGACACGCGGGCTGAAGCGCCGTTCCCGCAGCGGCTCCAGACCAAGAGCTTCTCGTTCGCGAACACGACGGCGTACGCGCACTACCGCTTCGTCTTCGCGCCGAAGGCGGGGGTCAGTCACTTCCAGGTCGCCGAGGTCGCGCTCGGCGGGGTCGACCTCGCACAGGGGAGCGCCGTCTACGTGTCGTCGCCCAGCGGCCACGCCGACTCCCTCGTCGGCACCGTGGACGCCGACCCCGCGACCGTCTGGGCGGTTCCGTCGACCGGGTCAGGGGCGGTCTGGCAGGTCGAGCTCAGCGCCAAGCTCGCCCTGAACGGCTACGTGCTCACGAGTGCTCCCGACGCGCCGGAACAGGATCCCCGAGACTGGACGGTCTCCGGCTCGGACGACGGGCTCAGCTGGAAGACGCTCGACACGCGCACCGGGGAGACGTTCCCGGAGCGCGGTACCGGGCGGGTCTTCTCGTTCGCGAACACCACCGCCTACACGATGTACCGCATCTCGTTCTCCGCACCCGGCGCGCTCCGTTTCGGCGGCATCGCCTTCACCGGCGGTGGCTTCAGCACCGCCGGAGCCCGCGCCGTCGTCGATTACCGACGTGCGCTCGACATCGCGGACGGCACCCACAGCACCCACTTCGCCACCGCACAGGGCACGGTGCTGCGTGAGGCGTTCGCCAGTCGGGATGCCGACGTGATCGCGGTGCGGTTCACCGCCGACCGCCCCGGTGCGCTCACCGCTCTCATCACCCTGGTCTCGAAGCAGGACGGCGTCGCGACGACAGTCGACGCGGGCGGCCGCCGAATGGGCTTCGCCGGAACCATGGCCAACAACCTCACGCACGCGGCCGCGGTGCGCATCGCGGAGACCGACGGAGAGGTGGTCGCCGCCGAGGGCGGACTGCGCGTCTCCGGCGCCGCGAGCATCACCCTGCTGCTCGACGCCCGCACCGACTACCGCCTGAGCGCCGCACACGGATGGCGCGGTGCGGCGCCGCAGCCGGCGATCGAGAAGGCCCTGAACGCGGCGGCCTCCCGCTCGTGGAAGAGCCTCCGCTCGGCGCACACCGCGCAGGTCTCCGAGCTCATGCAGCGCGCGCAGGTCGAATGGGGTGTCACCGACGGCGCCGTGATGGCGATGCCCACCGACCGTCGACTGCTCCGCTACGGCACGGGCGAGGCCGACCCGACGCTGGAGCAGACGCTCTACGCCTACGGGCGCTATCTGCTCCTCAGCTCGTCGAAGCCCGGCGGGCTGCCCGCCAACCTCCAGGGACTGTGGAACAACAGCAATCAGCCGGCGTGGGCCAGCGACTACCACACGAACATCAACATCCAGATGAACTACTGGGGGGCCGAGACCGCCGACCTCCCGGAGTCGCACGAGGCCCTCGCGACCTTCATCCGTGAGGTGGCCGTGCCCAGCAGAATCGCCACGCGGAACGCGTTCGGCGCCGACGTGCGCGGGTGGACCGCCCGCACCTCGCAGAGCATCTTCGGCGGCAACGCGTGGGAGTGGAACACGATCGCCAGCGCCTGGTATGCGCAGCACCTCTACGAGCACTGGGCGTTCACGCAGGACAAGAAGTACCTGCGCGATCTGGCCTACCCGCTGATCAAGGAGATCTGCCAGTTCTGGGAGGACCAGCTCAAAGAGCTCCCCGACGGCACCCTGGTCGCGCCGATGGGCTGGTCTCCCGAGCACGGCCCGCGCGAAGACGGGGTGATGCACGATCAGCAGATCATCTGGGACCTCTTCCAGAACTACCTCGAATGCGCGAAGGCCCTCGGCGTCGACAAGAAGTACCAGGGGACGATCGCCGACATGCAGCAGCGCCTGGCCCCGAACAAGATCGGCCGCTGGGGGCAGCTCCAGGAGTGGCAGACCGACCGCGACGACCCGAACGACATCCATCGGCACACCTCGCACCTGTTCGCCGTGTACCCGGGGCGCCAGATCACCCCGGATACTCCGGAGCTCTCGGCGGCGGCACTGGTCTCACTCAAGGCGCGTTGCGGAGAGAAGGAGGGCGTGCCGTTCACCGCTGCCACGGTCTCGGGCGACAGCCGCCGTTCCTGGACCTGGCCGTGGCGCGCGGGACTCTTCGCGCGCCTGGGCGACGCCGAGCGGGCAGGCATCATGGTGCGCGGCCTGCTCACGTACAACATCCTGCAGAACCTGTGGGCGAACCATCCGCCGTTCCAGCTCGACGGCAACTACGGCATCGTCGGCGCGATCGCGGAGATGCTCGTGCAGAGTCATGGCGACGTCATCCGGCTGCTGCCCGCCGTCCCCGCGGACTGGGCGGTGAGCGGATCGTTCGCCGGGCTCCGCGCACGGGGCGGATACCGCGTGGACTGCACGTGGCGGGACGGGAAGGTCGTCGCCTACGACGTCGTCGCCGATCGGGCACCGAACATGAGCAACGTGATCGTGGTCGTGAACGGAGAACGTCGCAAGGTGAAGCCGGGCAACCCGAAGAACGGCAAGCCCATGCGCGACATCGGCCCGGCGCACTGACCCCGGCGGCACCGACGTCGGAGGGCGACGTCGGTGCCGCCATCCCGCATGAATCCGGAATACCGCTGCGGTGGATCGGCTTGTCCCTGTAGTGACTGCCTCCGTCGACCGCGCCTCCATCGGACTCCGGTCGGAGCGGGGCCCCATTCTCGGTGCGCTCATGCTGGCCACCGGCCTGATCGCGATCGACGCCACGATCCTCGCGACCGCCGTGCCCAGCATCGTCCGCGACCTCGGCAGTTACCAGCAGTTCCCGTGGCTGTTCTCGGTGTACCTCCTGGCACAGGCCGTGAGCGTCCCCATCTACTCCCGCTTCGCGGACACCGTCGGACGCAAGCCGATCATCCTGCTCGGCATCGCCCTGTTCCTGCTCGGCTCCATCCTCTGCGGATTCGCGTGGAGCATGCCGGCGCTGATCGTGTTCCGCATCATCCAGGGCATCGGCGCCGGTGCCGTCGCACCGATGTCGATGACCATCGTCGGCGACATCTACACCGTCGCCGAACGTGCCAAGGTGCAGGGATACGTCGCGAGCGTCTGGGCGATCTCGTCGGTCGTCGGCCCGGCGCTCGGGGGGATCTTCGCGCAGCTCGACGCCTGGCGGTGGATCTTCTGGATCAACATCCCGCTCTGTCTGATCGCCGGATGGATGCTGCTGCGCAACTACAAGGAGCAGAAGCAGACCCAGAAGCACAGCATCGATTACGGGGGAGCGGTGCTGCTCACGATCGGGCTGACCGCGCTCATCCTCGGCATGCTCGAGGGCGGGAACGCCTGGGCGTGGCTGTCGGTGCAGAGCGCCCTCTGCTTCGGCCTGGGAGTGATCGCGCTGATCGCCTTCGGGTTCGTCGAGCGCCGCGTCGCCGAGCCGATCGTCGACCTGCGCCTCGCGGGTCGACGGCTCATCCTCACCACCACGATCGTGTCGCTCGGTGTCGGCGCGCTGATGCTGGGTGTCACCAGCTTCGCTCCGGCCTACCTCGAAGGGTCCACCGGCATCGCCCCGTTGCTCTCCGGTCTCGCGGTCGCCGCTCTGACGCTCGGCTGGCCGCTCGCCGCCGCGAACGCGGGACGCCTGTACCTGCGCATCGGCTTCCGCCGCACCACGTTGATCGGCATGAGCATCACGACGGTCGCCGCCATCGCCCTGGCCTCCGTCGCCTCGTGGCCGAATCCGTTCGTGATCGCCGGCATCGCGTTCCTCTTCGGCTTCGGGCTCGGATGGAGTGCGGCGCCGACGCTGATCGCTGCGCAGGCCTCGGTCGGCTGGGGCGAGCGCGGGGCGGTGACGGGCATGAACGCGTTCGCGCGCTCGGCCGGGAGCGCCGTCGGCGTGGCCGTGTTCGGGGCGATCTCCAATGCCGTGATCGCGCAGGGCGTCGGTCCCGACGATCCCGGCACGATCATCCATGCGTCGGTGTGGGTGTTCGTCGCGGTCGCCGTGACCGCGGTGCTCACCCTGCTCGCCGCCGCCTTCATGCCGAAGGACAGTATCGAGGAGCACTCCGGAGAGTCAGCCCCCTAGCCCGCGTGCCTTCCTGCGCGCGTGCACTCGTCGATCGTGACGGCGCCTGGGTGAGGAGTCGGGCTCAGCCTCGCGGCTACTGCGCGAGCTTCTCTGCGATACCCGTGTACGTCGCCGGGGTCAGCGCGAGCAGGCGCTGCTTGGCGGCGTCGCCGATCTCGAGACCCTGCACGAACTCGGCGAGGTCGGCCGCGCCCACCCTGTGGCCGCGCGTCAGCTCCTTGAGGAGTGCGTACGGGTCGGTGATCGTGGAGCGTCCGGCGACGACCTCGGCGCGGATGACGGTCTGGATGGCCTCGGCCAGCACCTCCCAGTTCACGTCGAGGTCGGCGAGCAGCACGTCGCGCGAGAGCGAGATCGCGTTCAGGCCGCGGCGCAGGTTGTCGAGCGCGAGCAGCGAGTGCCCGAAAGCCACGCCGATGTTGCGCTGCGTGGTCGAGTCGGTCAGGTCGCGCTGCAGGCGGCTGGTGACCAGCGTCTGGCCGAGCGATGCGAGCAGGGCGCCCGAGATCTCGAGGTTCGCCTCGGCGTTCTCGAAGCGGATCGGGTTGATCTTGTGCGGCATCGTCGACGAACCGGTGGCCCCGGCGACCGGGATCTGCGCGAAATAGCCGAGCGAGATGTAGGTCCAGATGTCGGTGGCGAGGTTGTGCAGGATGCCGCCGGCGTGACGCACGCGGTCGTACAGCTCGACCTGCCAGTCGTGCGACTCGATCTGGGTGGTGAGGATGTTGAAGCCGAGCCCCAGGCCCTCGATGTACTCGCGGGCGATGGTCGGCCAGTCGGCGTCGGGGTCTGCGGCCAGGTGCGCAGACCAGGTGCCGGTCGCGCCGGAGAACTTGGCCAGGTAGTCGGAGGCGGCGATCTGACCGCGCACCCGCTCGAGGCGCCAGGCGAACACCGCGAGCTCCTTGCCCATCGTCGAGGGCGTCGCGGGCTGGCCGTGCGTGCGCGAGAGCATCGCGGCGTCGGCGTGCTCGACGGCGAGCTCGCGGAGCTTCGCGATCACGGTGTCGAGGGCCGGGAGCCAGACCTCCTCGACCGCGCGCTTCACGGTGAGGGCGTACGAGGCGGAGTTGATGTCTTCACTCGTGGCCGCGAAGTGCGTGAGTTCGGCGATGCCGTCGAGTCCGAGCGTCGAGAGTCGATCGCGCACGAGGTACTCGATCGCCTTCACGTCGTGCTGGGTGACGGCTTCCTTCTCGGCGAGCCAGTCGATCTCGGTCTGACCGAAGTCGCGGTAGAGGGCGCGCAAGCGCTCCTTGTCCGACTCCGGCAGCGGCGAGGTCTCGAACAGCGAGCGGTCGGTGAGGGCGATCAGCCACTCGACCTCGACCTCGACGCGCGCCCGGTTCAGGCCGGCCTCGGACAGGAAGTCGGCGAGACCGGTGACGGCGCCGCGGTAGCGACCGTCGAGCGGGCTCAGGGGCTGCGGCGGGAGCGAAGGCTGGAAAGTCAGGGGAGTCCTCCTGATCGGGCCCCTCAGATGCGGGGCGTGCGGGGGAGACGCAGAGCGGGTTCGAGCTGGCGGAACAGGCCCCGAGTCGCCGCCTCAATCATACCGAGCACGGAATCGAACATCTCCGCGCCCGCGTAGTAGGGGTCGGGCACGTCATGGGTCGTGGCGTTCGGGTCGAAGGCGAGCAGCAGGGTGACCTTCCCCTCCTCGTCCTCGTCGTGTGCCCATTCCCGCAGGATGCGCTCGTGCGTGCGATCGAGGGCCACGACGAGGTCGTTGTCCGCGAAGGCCGCGGCGGTGAACTGGCGGGCGCGGTGCTGGGAGCCGTCGTAACCGCGACGGGCCAGGGAATCGATCGTGCGGTGATCGGCGCGCTCGCCGAGATGCCAGTCGCCTGTTCCGGCGCTGCGCGAGACGATGCGCGGGCCGAGTCCCTGCCGCTCGGCGAGGTCGCGGAAGACGACCTCGGCCATGGGAGAGCGGCAGATGTTCCCCGTGCAGACGAAGATCACGCGGAAGGGATCCGGGGATGTCACACCTACATTCTGCCCGGCCGCGGGCCTCCTGCACAGCGCGCGCCGCCTCGCGCGATCCTCTGCACACCCTGACCGGGGATCCGTCTCTCCACCGTTCGCGGCGATCGGGCAGGGCGAGAAGCCCGTGATCCCGGAGGCTGGGGCCATGTACTCGTTCGTCAACATCCTCGATGGCGGCTCCGCGCACCTCGGCGACCTGCTTCTCGCTTCCCAGGAGATCGGAGAGGCGATCTCCACGCTCGAAGAGGCCGGGGCGACTCTGGTCGCGCTCACCGATCGCTCCGACTGGCAGTCCGAGGGGTTCCGCGCGCTGAACGCTTTGCTCGAACGGCTGCGCGACGACACCGGAGTCGAGATCGGACACCTCACGGTGCGGAGATGGGAACTCGGCGAGGCGCTGTGAGGACGGATGACGGAGGGCTGAGCATCGATCACGGCGGAGCGATCTCCGTCGACACCGAGCAGCTACGTGCCCTCGGAGCCCGCATGCGGACGGTGGTCTCGCAGTATGAGGATGCCCGGGCGGCGGTCGCTCGTGCCCTGACTCTCGTCTCCTCCTCGGTGGACGGCGAGCGGCGCATCGATGTGGGTGCACTGCAACGGAGTGTCGAGCGGATCGTTGAACTGTGCGTCGAGATCGAGAACGCCTGCACGGGAACCCTGGTGATGGCTGACGCGTTCGAGGTGGTCGAGCTGCGCGCGCAGGCGGAGGCGCTC
>NZ_DFQP01000010.1:0-28638 GCF_002377845.1 Microbacterium sp. UBA3486 | reverse complement strand
CCGCCACCGTCGGCGTCCGTGGGCGCTGGGCGGTGTGCTGTTCACCGCGGTCTGCCTCGTCCTCACCGGCTACGCGCAAGGGCCATGGGCCGTGGGTGCCGGCTGGGTCGGGGTGTCGATCGGCGTGGCGGTGTCATCCGCCGCCTTCACCGCGCTGATCGCCGACCAGCTGCCGACGACACAGCGCGGGGCCGCCTCCGCCGCGGTCGGGTCCAGCCAGGCCGTCGGCATCGTGGTCGGGGTCGGGCTCGTGGTCCTGCTCGGTCTCGAGCTCCGGCAAGGCTATCTCCTGCTCGCCGGGATCATCGCGGTGGTCGGTACGACGGCGGCGCTGCTGCTGCCCGATCCACCGACCACGGAGGCGATGCGGCCGAAACGGATCGGACGCCGCCACCTGGACTCGCTGCGCGATCGCGACTTCGCCTGGATGTTGTCCGGGCGCCTGGTGACGAACGTCGGCAACGCGCTCGGGACCGCGCTGTTCCTGTTCTTCCTGCTGCACGGCCTCGGTCAGCCCAGCGCCATCGCCCAGGACAACCTGCTGCTGCTGATCGTCGTCTACACGGTGTTCGTCGTCATCGCCTCGGTGATCACGGGGATCGTCTCCGACCGGACAGGGAATCGCCGGACGCTCACGGTGGCGGCGACGGTCGTGCAGGCGGCCTCGGGGGTGGCGATCGCGCTGATACCGACGTTCGAGATGACGATGGTCGCCGCCGCGCTGATGGGCCTCGGCTATGGCGCGTTCTCGACGGTGGGCCTCGCATTCGCCGCCGACCTGCTCCCGGATGAGCAGGACCATGCGAGGGATCTCGGGATCGTGAACGTGACAGCCGCGCTCGGGCAGCTCATCGGCCCGGTTCTGGGGGCGGGACTGGTCGCGCTGGTCGGCGGCTTCTGGCTCGTGTTCGTCGCGGCGGCGGTTCTCTCCCTCGTCGGCGGGCTGCTCACGGCGTTCGCGCGGCAGCCGGCTAGGGCGTCATGAACTCGAGGGGTCAGGCGCCACTCCCTGCGCGGCGTCACGCTCCACGGTCGCGATGGCGAGTTGCAACACGGCGTTGAAGATCTGCGGCCGCATCGCGGTGACGAGGTGCGTCGTGCGTGGCACGATGATGAGTTCGGCATGCGGGGCGAGCCGTCGGAACAGTGACTCGTTGAGCCGCAGCTGGTCGTACTGCCCGTTCACGAACCAGAGCGGAATCGTGATGCGAGGGATCGCCGCGGCGATGTCGAGCGCGGCCAGACTGCGCAGCGCGGCGTCCTGGGTGTCGAGCGCGTAGCCGCCGGCGGCGAAGTCGGACCGGGTCTCCACAGGCACGGTGGCTTCGAGGATCCGGCCGGTCAGCCACATCCCGCGGTCGGGAAGGGCATCGACGGCTCGAGTGAAGAGACGGTAGGCCGCGAGCCCGGCACCGTGGGGGATCGAGGTGCAGGACGCCGCGATCAGCCCCGCGACGGGAGGTTGCTCCGCGCCCCCGACATACGCGAGGCAGAGCAATCCGCCCATCGAATGCCCCACCAGCAGGACGGGGCCCTTCTCGGCCGCGGCGCGCACCGCCTCATCTATGGTGTGCAGCGCCTCGTGGAGGGTGAAGTCCTCCTGCATCCGCGTACCGTGCCCCGGGAGGTCGACGGCGATGAAGGCGTAGCCGCGCTCCTCGAGGTAGGCCGCCTGGGACCGCCACATGGTGGCGGACGTGCGGATACCGTGCACGAAGACGATCTGGACGCTCACGGGTTCAGCATAAGGAAAGCGGGGCCGGTGGATGAACCACCGACCCCGCTTCGACACCACGTGTGTCAGAGAGTGCTACTTCTCCCAGCCGACGTTTTCGACCGGGCTGATGCCGAACAGGTCCAGACCCAGGTAGGGCTCAGGAGTCAGGTTGGCGAGACCCTCCCGGACCGTGTAGATCTGCGGGCCGTTGTACAGCGGGATGAGGCCCCAGCGCTTGTAGATCTCCGGCTCGAGCTCCATCGCGGCAGCGGTCTGCGCCTCGGGGTCGGTCTGCGACTCGACCTTGTCCTTGATCTCCGCGTCCAGCTCGGCGTCACCGACACCCGACAGGTTCAGGCCGGAGTCCGAGCAGTACAGCTGGCAGAACCAGGCCGCACCGAACGCGTCGGAGGACGTGAAGCGGAGTCCCGAGACGTCCCAGTTCTTCGACGTGTAGTCGTCGGAGAACTGGCTGGACGGGCGCACCTCGACCTTGACGTCGATGCCGACCGCCTTCTCCTGAGCCTGCAGCGACTGTGCGAGCGCCTTCTGGGTCGCGGAGTCGCTCCAGATCGGGTACACGACGGAGAGCTTGACGCCGTCCTTCTCGCGGATGCCGTCGGAGCCTTCCTTCCAGCCGGCCTCGTCGAGGAGCTTCTTGGCGCCCTCGACATCGAACTTCCAACCGGCTGCCTTCATGGAGTCGGAGTAGCCGGGCTGGAACGAGAACAGCGTCAGCGAGCCGGCCGGGTCCTCCTTGTAACCCAGGCCGTTCCACGCGATCTGCTTCTGCTGATCGATGTTGATGGCCTTGAAGAACGCCTCGCGGACCTTGACGTCCTCGAACTGCGGCTTGGTCGAGTCGACCTGGAGGATGGTGTTGGCCGTCTGCTGAGCGCGGTAGATCACTGCGCCGTCGACGTCCTTCACCTGGTCGATGAGCTCCTGCGATCCGGTCTCGGTCATGTCGACCTCGCCGTTCTTGAAGGCGTTGACGCCGGCGGGGTAGTCCATGCCGGTCATCGTGACCTTGTCGAGAAGCGGAGCGTCGCCCCACCACTCGGGGTTCGGCTTGAACGAGATGTAGCCCTTGGTCGCGTCGTACTCGTCGACCGTGTAGGGACCCGCGCCCCACTCAGGGTGCGGGTTCTCGTTCATCGCCTCGTTGAACGCGGTCGGGTCTGCGAGAGCCGGGTGGATGACACCACCGTTGAACGGCATCTGCGGCCAGGCGAACTCGCCCTTGAACGTGACGATCGCGGTCTTCGCGGTGTCGCCCTGCTCGACCGACTCGATCTCCTTGTAGCCATCGGTCGCGTTGGGGTTGAAGCCCTCGTCGTACGAGCGGTTGGCCTTCCACGTGGCATCGATGGCCGTCCAGTCCATGTCGGTGCCGTCGTTCCAGTGCGCCTCGTCGGTGAAAGTGAAGGTCAGCACGGTCTTGCCGTCCTTCACCTCGTTCTTCCATTCGGAGAGGTAGTTGTCGTTCTTGTACTGCTCGCCATCCGGCTTCATGAGGATGATCTGCGGCATGTACCAGGCCGCGACGCGCGTGGTGTTGGCGCTCGCATCGCTGTTGAAGGCGTTCAACTGGGCGGGGATCTCGGTGAGCGCGAAGTTGACCTCGCCGCCCTCCTTGAGGTTCTCGCGCGGCTGCGGGTTGTAGTTGGACATCTCGACCCCGGCGGCATCGCCCTCGTCGTTCTTGTCGCCACTGCCGGTGTTGCCGGCAGCGCACCCGCTGAGTGCGAGTGCGAAAGCGCCGGTGAGTGCCAGCGCTCCCATCAGCTTGTACTGCTTCATGGTGCTCCTTTCGCCTTGCGGCGTGTCATAAGGGGAGAATAGTTCGCCGCGTGCACGAATGCTCCTGCGGCAAGTGATTCCGGACCAACCGTTACCGGACGGTGACCGTGACCGATCAGGAGGCGACGGGGCGAGCCGTCACCGTCGCCGGGTCGAACACGATCCGCTCGCGCGTGCGCTCGATATCCGGGTCGGGAACAGGGATCGCCGACAGCAACGCCTTCGTGTACGGGTGCTGGGGGTTGTCGAAGACGTCGTCGACGTCGCCGTGCTCGACGAAGTCGCCGAGGTACATGACCGCGACGCGATCGGCGATGTGCCGGACAACGGACAGATCATGGGCGACGAACAGATACGAGATGCCGAGTTCGACCTTGAGATCGTCCAGCAGGTTGATCACGCCGGCCTGGATGGACACGTCGAGCGCGGAGACCGGCTCGTCGAGCACCAGGATCTTGGGGTTGGTCGAGAGCGCCCTGGCGATGCCGATGCGCTGACGCTGACCACCGGAGAACGCCTGCGGGAAGCGATCGCTGTGCGCCGGGTTGAGTCCGACGAGGTCCATCAGTTCTTTCACACGGCGGTGTGCCTCCGCCTTCGGCGTTCCGATCGCCGAGAGCGGCTCCGAGATGATGTCTGCGACGGTCATACGGGGGTCGAGAGCCCCCATCGGGTCCTGGAACACGATCTGGATGTCGCGACGCAGCGCCCGCTCCACCTTGTGGCTGTGGATGTCGTTGACGCTGGTGCCCGCGATGATGATGTCGCCGTCGGTCTGCTTCACCATGTCCATGATCTGCAGCAGCGTCGTCGTCTTTCCGGAGCCGGACTCGCCGACGATGGCCAAGGTCTCACCTTCGCGCACGTCGAAACTGATGCCCTTGATCGCGTGCACCTCGCCGACCTTCCGCTTGAGGAACGCGCCCTTGAGCAGCGGGAAGGTCTTCGTGAGGTTCTTCACCTCGAGGGTGATGGGACGTTCTTCGCGGGGGAGCCGTGCCAGCGGGCTCTCAGGAGCCTCGCGCACCGGATACACGGGGAGACCGCCGAGCAGGCCGCCGTCGGTGATCTCGTTCGCGCGGATGCACGCGGCACGGTGCTCTTCGCCGCCACCGGTCAGCACGGGAAGAAGCTCCGGCTCGCGGGTGCGGCATGCGTCCATGACGATGGGGCAGCGGTCCGCGAACGGGCACGCGTCCGGAAGGTTGATCAGCAGCGGCGGGTTGCCCTTGATCGGGGTGAGCGGTTCCTTCTCGGCCTTGTCGACGCGAGGGATGGCGCCGAGGAGACCGATCGAGTACGGCATCCGGGTCTGGTGGAACAGCTCGCGCACGGGCGCCTGCTCGACGGGCTTGCCGGCATACATGACCATCACGTCGTCAGCCGTTCGGGCGACGACACCCATATCGTGGGTGATCATCATGACGGCGGCACCGGTCTCGGCCTGCGCCTTCTCGATGAGGTCCAGGATCTGTGCCTGGATCGTCACGTCGAGGGCCGTGGTCGGCTCATCCGCGATGATCAGCTTCGGATCGTTCGCCATCGCGATCGCGATCACGACACGCTGGCGCATGCCACCGGAGAACTCGTGCGGGAACGACTTCATCCGCTTCTCGGGCTCGGTGATGCCCACCAGCTTGAGGAGGTCGATCGAGCGTGCGGTCGCCTCCTTGATGCTGAGGTTGCGGTGCACGGTCAATGCCTCGATCAGCTGAGCGCCGATCGTGTACACCGGGGTGAGGGAGGTGAGCGGGTCCTGGAAGACCATCGAGATCCCGTTGCCGCGGATGGCGGAGAGCTGCGTGTCGGTCTTGCCGAGTAGCTCCTGGCCGTCGAACACGATGGAGCCGGAAACCTTGGCGTTCTCGTCGAGCAGACCCATCACAGCGAGAGAGGTGACGGACTTTCCGGAACCGGACTCACCGACGATGCCGAGGGTCTTTCCCGCTTCGAGGTCGAAGGAGACGCCGCGGACGGCGTCGACGCGGCCGGCCTCGGACGCGAAGCTGACCCGGAGGTCGCGGACGGAGAGTACGGGGCTCATGCGCGGCCTCCTGCAGCCGAAGTGGGATCGAGGGCGTCGCGCAGTCCATCGGCGATGAGCGCCATCGAGACGGTCAGCAGCGTGAGGATCAGGGCGGGGAAGTAGAACAGCCACGGAGAGCTGGTGATGGTGGTGCTCCCCTCGCCGATCAGCGAGCCGAGCGAGACATCGGGGATCTTCACGCCGAAGCCGATGAACGACAGCCCCGTCTCGGTCGTGACCGCCGCGACGATGCCGAGGGTGAAGTTGATCACCAGCAGCGACCCGATGTTCGGGATCAGGTGACGCGTCACGATGCGCAGACCGCGGACGCCCATGTAACGCGCGGCCTGGACGTATTCGCGCTCTCGCAGCGAGAGCGTCATGGTCCAGATGATGCGAGCGGGGAAGAACCAGCCGACGAAGATCATCACGAATGCGATGACCCACCACACGCCGCCGGAGTCGTTCGAGATGATCGACAGGAGCAGGAAGGTCGGAACGACCATCATGAAGTGGATGAACAGCAGGGCGAACCGTTCGAACCAGCCACCGAAGTAGGCGGCTGCTGTGCCCACGAGCGCGGAGAGTACCGTCGTACCGACCGAAACCGTGATCGCGATCATGAGTGAGCGCTGCAGTCCCACGGCAGTCTGCGTGTAGGTGTCATTGCCGGCGCCGTTGGTGCCGAACCAGTGTGCAGCGGACGGCGGTTGGCTCAGCGCGAGGAAGTCCATGCTGTCGACGGCGTAAGGGGACAGGAGCGGCCCCAGCGTCGAGAAGAGAACCAGCACGATCAGCACGACGATGCCGCCGACGGCGGCCTTGTTGCGCATGAAGCGTCGGGTGTAGAGGGTCCACTTGGACAGCGACTTCCCCGAGGCGCGGTCCGCGGTCGGCGGGGCCGCTGGCGGCTCGACCAGGGGATCGATCATTTCGGCGGTCATGGTCAGCTCACCCTCACTCGCGGGTCGAGGACGACGACGACGATGTCGGCGAGCACTGCGCCGATCGCGGTCAGCACGGCGCCGAAGGCGGCGACGGCGACCACGCCGTTGATGTCGTTCTGGTTGATGGTGTCGAGGAAGTACCGGCCCATGCCCTGCCAAGCGAAGATCTGCTCGGTCAGGATCGCGCCGGTGAAGATCGTGGGGATCGTGAAGGCGACCTGTGTCGCCACTGGGATGAGCGACGTGCGAAGCGCGTGCTTACGGACAGCTTGAGCCTTCGTGAGGCCCTTCGCTCGGGCGGTGCGCACGTAGTCGGCGTTGATGTTGTCGAGCAGGAGCGAACGCTGCAGGAAGTGGTACTGGGCGTAGCCGACGATCACCAGAGCGATCGTGGGAAGCGTGAGGTGCTGCAGTGTGTCGACCAGCACGGGGAAGAAGCCGGTGACACCGGGACTGGAGGAGCCGGTGACGTAGAAGATGCGGACGCCGGTCCACTCGTTGAGGGCGATCGCGAGAAGGACGACTCCGAGACCGGCGACGATGATGTTCAGGTTCATCGTGATGATCGAGGTCGCCTGCCCGATGCGGTCGGCGAGCTTGTACTGGCGCGAGGCGGTGTAGACGCCCAGCCAGATGCCGAGCAAGGCGGCGATGATCGTCGCACCGAGGACGAGTTCGGCGCTGACCCACATGCGGTAGGACACCTGCTCGTTGACCGACTGGCCCGTGGGGCTCAGGCCCCAGTCCCACCGGAACAGGATGCTGCTGAACCAGTTCCACCAGCGCTCCATGAGCGGGACGCTGTCGCTGAGGTTGCGCGGGATCAACACGTTGTCGATCTGCTCCGGGGTGAGCGGAGGTCGGCGCCCGACGTAGTTGCTGCGCGGATCGAGGAAGCCCCACGCCAGGAAGAACGTGAGGTTCGTGGCGACCACGATCATGAGCAGCCAGCCGAGTGCTCGGCGCAGGAGGTACTTGATCAAAAGGGGTCAGTCTTTCTCTTCTACAGACGCGCTCGGGATCTGCCGACGCAACGCTGAGTCAGTTGGATACACAATCGCCATCCACCGAACTCTGCGATGCGACGACCATCACGGGGTATGTGACGGAGGCTTATCGCTTGCGGGATCCGGTGTCACGGATTTTCCCTGGCAACTTCGGGAGACTATCACCGGTATGGCCGAATCGGGGATTAGCCTCCCCTGACCGTACAATCGAGTGGACATGTCCCCACGCGCTCTCACCCCTCTTCAGCCTGCTGCGACGCCGGCTGCGCAGATCCGTAATTTCTGCATCATCGCCCACATCGACCACGGCAAGTCGACGCTCGCCGATCGCATGCTCCAGATCACCGGAGTCGTCTCCGATCGCGACATGCGCGCGCAGTACCTCGACCGCATGGACATCGAGCGTGAGCGCGGCATCACCATCAAGAGCCAGGCGGTCAGGATGCCGTGGGAACTCGATGGCCAGACCGTCGCGCTGAACATGATCGACACGCCCGGCCACGTCGACTTCACGTACGAGGTCTCGCGTTCGCTCGCGGCCTGCGAGGGAGCGATCCTGCTCGTCGACGCGGCACAGGGCATCGAGGCGCAGACGCTCGCGAACCTCTACCTCGCGCTCGAGAACGACCTCCACATCATCCCGGTGCTGAACAAGATCGATCTGCCGGCCGCCGACCCGGAGAAGTACGCGAAGGAGCTGGCCTCGCTCATCGGCGGCAAGCCCGAGGATGTCCTTCGCGTCTCCGGCAAGACCGGCGCCGGCGTCGAGGATCTGCTCGACCGACTGGTGCAGGAGATCCCCGCCCCGACCGGAGACGCGGATGCTCCGGCCCGCGCGATGATCTTCGACTCCGTGTACGACGCCTACCGCGGAGTGGTCACGTACGTGCGCATGGTGGACGGCAGCCTGTCGCCGCGCGAGCGCATCCAGATGATGTCGACCGGCGCGAACCACGAGGCGCTCGAGGTGGGCGTGTCGAGCCCAGAACCGACTCCGACCAAGGGCCTCGGCGTCGGCGAGGTGGGGTATCTCATCACCGGTGTGAAGGACGTGCGTCAGTCGAAGGTCGGTGACACGATCACCACGTCCCGGAAGCCGGCCTCCGAGGCCCTTCCCGGTTACACCGACCCGAAGCCGATGGTCTTCTCGGGCCTGTACCCGATCGACGGCAGCGACTATGCGGAGCTGCGCGAGGCGCTCGACAAGCTGAAGCTCTCCGACGCCTCGCTCGTCTACGAGCCGGAGACCTCGGTCGCGCTCGGCTTCGGCTTCCGTTGCGGGTTCCTCGGGCTGCTGCACCTCGAGATCATCACCGAGCGTCTGGCCCGCGAGTTCAACCTCGACCTCATCACGACAGCGCCCAGCGTGATCTACGAGGTGCTCACGAGCGACACCGGCGAGACGGTCACCGTCACCAACCCCAGCGAGTACCCGGACGGGCGCATCGGCTCGGTTTCGGAGCCGATGGTCAAGGCCGCGATCCTGCTGCCGAAGGACTACGTCGGCACTGTGATGGAGCTGTGCCAGTCGCGCCGCGGAACGCTGCTCGGCATGGAGTACTTCTCGGAGGAGCGCGTCGAGCTGCGCTACAACATGCCCCTCGGCGAGATCGTGTTCGACTTCTTCGACCAGCTGAAGTCGAAGACCCAGGGCTACGCGTCGCTCGACTACGAACCGTCCGGCCAGCAGGAGGCCGACCTCGTCAAGGTCGACATCCTTCTCCAGGGCGAGAAGGTCGACGCCTTCAGCTCGATCGTGCACCGCGACAAGGCCTACGCCTACGGCACGATGATGGCAGAGCGCCTGCGCAAGCTCATCCCTCGCCAGCAGTTCGAGGTGCCGATCCAGGCAGCGATCGGTGCGCGCATCATCGCCCGCGAGACCATCCGTGCGATCCGCAAGGATGTGCTCGCCAAGTGCTACGGCGGTGACATCACCCGCAAGCGCAAGCTTCTCGAGAAGCAGAAGGAGGGCAAGAAGCGCATGAAGATGGTCGGCCGCGTCGAGGTCCCCCAGGAGGCGTTCATCGCCGCGCTCTCGGGCGACGTCGAAGGCAAGGACAAGAAGTAGCGACCTCTGATCGCGCCAGGGGATGTGACGTCCCGCGGCGCGTGGGGGGTGTTCGCTCAGGTAACGCGAAGTAGGGTGGAAGTCATGCGGCGCGGGACTTTCCGAGACGACACGGTGGACTATGCGGCCGTGGGTGCGACCCATGCGCCCGACCTGATGCAGTACCCACCGGAGCGCAGCATCCCGGCGGAGGAATCCTGGCGCATCGGCAGTGGGGTCGAAAGGTTCCAGACGGCTGGCGAAGCGCTTCTGTCGTGGACGGCGCAGCGTGCGGCTGGCCTTTCGGTCGAGGACGTGCGACCCGCGCCGGGACCTGCCTACGCCGGAGTGAGCTTCGACGCGGAAGGCAACCCGATCGCTCCGAGCAAGCGAGACGTCGAGCCGCGGTACGATGCCGAGGGGATGCCGTTCGTCGGGGCGGGGATGACCCTGCACCTGCGCGGACGCGTCGCCGGCATGCGCGCCGATTCCGAGTTGCGCGTGATCTCCGTAACCGAGGAGACCCGACGTGTCGGGTTCGTCCTGGGCACGGTCGGCGGATCGGTCGTCAGCGGCGAGGAGTCGTTCGACGTGGATTGGCGTGAAGACAACGACGAGGTGTGGTTCACCGTCCGGGCCTTCGATGCGCCCAACGGTCTTCTCTACCGCACGATTCCCGCGCTCGTGAAGCGTCGTCGTCGTGAGCTCTTCGCGCGCTACCTCCGGGCGATCTCTCCGCTCTACGCGACCCCGCTCTGATGGCGGGACCGCTTCCCCTCGGAGATCCCGCGCCAGCGGACGGGCGCCTGCCGTCCGACCTCGCGATCGACACGGCCGTTCCGTTCTCGGCATACCTGCACATTCCGTTCTGCACGGTGCGCTGCGGGTACTGCGACTTCAACACGTACACATCGACCGAGCTGCGCGGGGCGAAGCAGGAGGACTACGCATCCACGTTGATCTCCGAAATCGCCCTCGCCCGTCGTGTGCTGGACGACGCCGGGGCACAGCGGCCGATGGACACGGTCTTCTTCGGCGGAGGTACGCCCACCCTTCTTCCCGCGGGTGACCTCGCACGCATGCTCGACGCGGCGACCGACGCGTTCGGCCTGGCCGAGGGTGCGGAGGTCACGGTGGAGGCGAACCCCGACACCGTGACACCTGAGGTGGCCCGCATTCTCGCGGACGCCGGGGTGACGAGGATGTCGGTGGGGATGCAGTCCGCCGTTCCCCATGTGCTCGCCGCGCTCGATCGCACCCATCGCCCCGAGAACGTGCGCACCGCCGTCGCCGCCGCGAAGGATGCAGGTCTCGCCGTGAGCGTCGATCTGATCTACGGCGCACCGGGGGAGTCGCTGTCCGACTGGGAGGCCTCTCTCGATGCTGCCCTCGCGCTCGAACCCGATCACATCTCCGCGTACGCGCTCATCATCGAGGACGGTACGAAGCTGGCCCGCCAGATCCGCCGCGGCGAGGTGCCGACGCCGGACGACGACCTGCAGGCCGACATGTACGAGCTCGCCGATGCGCGCCTGGCCGACGGTGGCTTCGACTGGTACGAGGTGAGCAACTGGGCGCGCACGCCTGATCGCCGGTCGCGGCACAACCTCGCGTACTGGCGGGGGAGCGACTGGTGGGGCTTCGGTCCTGGTGCGCACAGCCACGTCGCCGGCCTGCGGTGGTGGAACGTGAAGCACCCGGCCGCGTACGCGCAGCGCCTCTCGGCATCCGAGTCTCCGGCAGCCGGCACCGAGCGCCCGGACGAGGAGTCGCGCACGCTCGAGCGCATCCTGCTGCTCAGTCGTATCCGTGAGGGCATCGCCGTCGACGACGTGCCGAGTGCGAACCGGAGCAGGGTCGCCGGGCTCATGGCCGACGGGCTCGTCGACCCCGTGGCGGCGCTGCAGGGGCGCATCCAGCTGACCCTGCGGGGCCGTCTTCTCGCGGATGCCGTGGTCCGCCAGCTGACCGACTGATCCCCGCCCGGAATCAGCCGGGGAGCAGATCCATGCCCGCTGTCCGCCGCTGCGTCACCGTCGCGCTGTCCGCATCGAAGACACGCGTCCGGCGGTCCGGCCCATAGGTGGGCCACCCGGGGTCTCCGGTGGTCGCGAACCCGACCCAGGCGGCGTTCATCTCGGCGGCGAGCCGGCGCGGAGCATCGGGACCCGCCAGTCGCTCGGCCTCGGCATCATCGAGCCGGTCGAACACGAACCCGAGCTCGAGTGCGTGGGCCGCCCGCAGGTCTCGCACCGGACTCGGCCAGGCGAACTCGTAGACGTAGGTCGTGTCCGGGCGGGCCGCCGCCACGCGGCTGAGGGGCGCACGCAGCATCATGTCCGTGACGAGCTGCCCGAAGATCTCCCCGGTGCTCGCGTCGGGGAATGCGGATCGATACGCGATCACCGCGCGCCGGGGGATGCGTGACAGCAGCCGTGCGGCGTGCAGCTTCATCCCGCCGATGGCGGCCAGCGCCTCCGGCGGGAACCAGAGCCGATACTCGTCTGTGTTGCTGCCGATGAGGAGCGGGGTGTCGATCTCCCCGAGTACCTCATGCGGCGAGCGGGGAAGGCCCTCGGCATCGATCGCGAACTGGAACCCCGGCGCCCCGCCGAGGGGTGACGATCCCGCCGATTGCGCCGTCCGCGCGTCCAGCAGCTGGTCGGGTGTCAGCGCGGCGAAGGCCTCACGGTCGGCCCGCACACCGAGTCGCTTCGCGATCTGCGCGGTCACTCTTCCTGCCTTCCGCGCGGTCTGGGCGTGAAGTGGGCCGGACTCGATGATTGCGCGGCCGATCAGTTCACGGGAGGTGTCCCGAGCGAGGAGACCGGCCACGATCGCGCCACCGGCCGACTCGCCCATGGCGGTGATCTGCGCCGGGTCGCCGCCGAACGCCTGGACCTCTCGGTGCACCCACTCCAAAGCGGCGGCGGCATCGCGCAGGCCGAGGTTCCGCGGGGCGCCGTCCAGTACCGAGAAGCCCTCCGAACCGAGTCGGTAGTTGATCGAGACGAAGACGAGGCCTGCCGCGGCGAACACGGTGCCGTCGTACAGCGGCAGCGCGGCGGTCCCTCGCTCGAGCGCGCCGCCGTGGATCCAGAGCAGGACGGGCGCGCCAGAGGCATCAGCGGGAGCCCAGACGTTCGCGGTGAGGATGTCGTCGCCGTCGATGCGCACAGATCCCAGCAGCTCCCCGATCGCTCCGGCGTAGGGGACCTGGGGTGGTGTCGGCCCGAACTGCGTCGCCTCTCGCACGCCCTCCCAGGCCGGGACGGGTTGTGGTGCGCGGAAGCGGTTCTCCCCGAACGGAGCCTGGGCATAGGGAATGCCGAGGTAGCGGACCACCCCGGCCTCCTCGGTGCCGCGGACGAGGCCGTTCGACAGGGTGGCCTGGGGCGAGGTGGTCATGAGCGTCATCCTAGGGTCGTGCGCCCGCGGTACGGAGAATCCCGAGCTGCACGGGGTAGGATTGGCACTCTGAACGTCCGAGTGCCAGCGGAAGGGAAGGGCGATGGTCACAGAGCGAGGACTCCAGGTTCTCCGAGCGATCGTGCAGGACTACGTCGAGACCCACGAACCCGTCGGCAGCCGCTCCATCGTCGACCGGCACTCCTTCGGCGTCTCGGCGGCGACGATCCGCAACGACATGGCGCTGCTCGAGGACGAAGAGCTCATCACGGCTCCGCACACCTCGTCCGGCCGTGTGCCCACCGACAAGGGCTATCGCGTCTTCGTGAACCATCTCGCCCAGCTGCGACCGCTCTCGTCGGCTCAGCGCTCGGCTATCGAGTCCTTCCTCGGCGAGCCGGCCGACCTCGACGACCTGATGGCGCGAACGGTGCGGGTGCTGACACAGCTGACCGGCCAGGTCGCGCTCGCCCAGTACCCCTCGTTCGCCCGCGCGCATGTCACGCACGTCGAGCTGGTCGCGCTCGCGCCGAACCGGCTTCTGATCGTGCTCGTGACCGATGCCGGCGGGGTCTCGCAGCGTATGGCCGTCCTCCCGGAGCCGATCGACGACGCCGACATGGCTGTGCTGCGCGCACGGCTGTCCGCGTCGATCACCGGTCAGGGCATCGGGGAGGCATCCGATCGGCTGCAGGCGTTGCTGGTCGCCGAGGAGAAGCCCCAGGATGCCGTGCTGCGCACGCTTGCTGCGGTGATCGTCGACGAACTCGGCGGCTTCCGCCAGGAGCGACTGGTGATGGCGGGAGCGGCGACCCTCGCGCGCCGGGAGCAGGACTTCCGCGGCAGCATCCACCCCCTCCTCGAAGCCATCGAGGAACAGGTGACGCTCCTGCGTCTGATGAGCGAGATGGTGACAGACGAGCACGGACTCGCCGCGAGCATCGGCACGGAGAACGCCCCGTTCGGCCTGGGCGAGGCGTCGATCGTCGCCAGCAACTACGCCGCCCCGAGCGGCACGGCGCGCGTCGGAGTGATGGGACCGACGCGCATGGACTACCCGAGCAACCTCGCCGCAGCGCGGGCCGTGGCCCGCTACCTGTCGCGGATGCTCGATGAAGACGAGGCCGGCCGCTGACGCGGTCGCCACCGAGACACACGCAAGAAAGGCGATTGTGGCGGACCACTATGAGGTTCTCGGGGTGTCCCGAGACGCTTCCACCGATGAGATCAAGAAGGCGTACCGGCGCCTCGCCCGGCAGCTGCACCCGGATGTGAACCCGGGAGAGGACGCGGCGGAGAAGTTCAAGCTCGTCACGCATGCGTACGACGTGCTCAGCGACGACGACTCCCGCCGGCGCTATGACATGGGCGGCGGAGACGGTGCGGCAGGGAACTTCGGCGGCTTCGGCGGTTTCGGCGACATCTTCGAGACGTTCTTCGGGGCCTCGCAGGGTGGCGGACGTGGCGCGCGTCCGCGTTCGCGTCGCGAGCGTGGCCAGGACGCCCTCGTCCGTGTGACCCTCGACCTCGGCGATGTGGTCTTCGGTGCGCACCGAGACATCGACGTCGACACCGCGGTGCTGTGCGAGACGTGTCAGGGATCCTGCTGCCAGGAGGGCACCTCTCCGGTCACCTGCGACATCTGCGGCGGCTCCGGTCACGTGCAGCGTCAGGTGCGCAGCCTGCTCGGCAACGTCGTGACCTCTCAGCCCTGCGGCACGTGCGAGGGCTACGGCACGACGATCCCTTACCCCTGCGGCACGTGCGGTGGCCAGGGTCGCGTGCGTTCGCGCCGTACCGTGTCGCTCGACATCCCGGCGGGCGTCGAGACCGGGCTCCGTCTGCAGCTTCCCGGTTCCGGCGAGGTCGGCAAGGCGGGCGGCCCGAACGGAGACCTGTACGTCGAGGTGACCGTCAACCCGCACGCGGCTTTCAGCCGTGAGGGTGACGACCTGCTCGCCACACTCGAGGTGTCGATGACCGATGCGATCCTCGGCACCGAGACCACGATCCAGGGGCTCGACGGTGAGGTCGACCTCGAGATCCGTGCCGGTGTGCAGTCCGGCGACGTGCTCACGATCAAGGGCCGCGGCATCACTCCGCTGCGTGGCACGCAGCGCGGCGATCTGCGGGTCGGCGTGCAGGTGCTGACCCCGACCAGGTTGGACTCCGCGCAGCGAGCCCTGATCGAGGACTTCGCCAAGAAGACGAAGTCGCCGGAGCCCCAGCTCGCGCAGTTCCAACAGGGACTGTTCTCGAAGCTCCGCGACCGCTTCCGCAGCCACTGACCATGGCCCTGCATTTCCTCGTCGAGTCGTCGACCGATGCCGGAGTCGGCGACATCGTGTCGTTGACCGGAGCCGAAGCCAAGCACGCGGCCGTCGTACGACGGCTTCGCGTCGGTGAGGCCGTCACGGTCGGCGACGGTGCCGGAGTGTGGTTGGCCGGTGTCGCCGAGGAGGTGTCGCCCGCTCGCGTCGACGTGCTCATCGCGGAGCGCATCGAGCGCCCCGCGCCCCGTCCGCGGATCGTCCTGGTGCAGGCGCTCGCGAAGGGCGATCGCGATGAGCTCGCCGTACAGGCCGCGTGCGAGCTCGGCGTCGACGAGATCGTGCCCTGGCAGGCGAGTCGCAGCGTTTCGCGCTGGGAAGGTCCGAAGGCGGTGAAGGGGAGGGAGCGCTGGGCGAGCATCGTGCGCGAGGCCGCGAAGCAGGCGCACCGCGCGTGGGTCCCGGCGGTGGTCGCGCCGGTCTCGACGAAGCAACTCGCCGAGCGCGTCAGCTCGCAGCGTGTTCTGCTCCTCGACCCGAAGGCCCCCGTGCGGTTGTCCGAGATCGTGCCGGACGGCCGCGACCTGGTGCTCGTCGTTGGGCCGGAAGGCGGGATCTCCGAAGAGGAGCTCCACCGCTTGACGGAGGAGGGGGCCGAGCGGGTGCTCCTGGGCGACACCGTGCTGCGCACCTCGACGGCAGGGCCGGCCGCGATCGCCGTGCTGTCGGTCGCACTCGGCCGATGGTGAACGCGACTCGCCCGCCTGCCCACGCGCACCGGGCTGCGAGCGCGCTGTGGTCAGTAGACTTGACGGCATGACGGAACCCTCGATCTTCACGCGCATTCTGAACGGGGAGATCCCTGCCGAGATCATCGGCGAGACCGACCGCCTCTTCGCTCTGCGCGACATCGCGCCGCAGGCACCCGTGCATCTGCTCGTGGTGCCGAAGACCGAGGAGTACCGCGACGTGACCGAGCTCGCTGCCGGGGATGCCACTCTGCTGGCCGAGATGATCGCCTTCGCGGGGGAGCTCGCCGCGGAGCACACCGAAGACGGCGACTTCCGCCTCGTCTTCAACACCGGCGCGAACGCCGGGCAGACCGTGTTCCACGTCCACGCGCATGTGCTGGGCGGCGGATTGACCGAGAAGAGCGTCGGTGCCTGAGAACCACGAACCCCAGGAACGCAGCCGGGGAGGTCAGCCTCCCGAGGCCGTCGAGAAGATCTACGCCGACGGCGTCGCGATGGTGCAGCTGCTCGGGCCCCAGGACCGGCTTCTGCGGATGCTCGAGAAGGAGCACCCCGGTGTCCAGGTGCTCGTGCGCGGCAACGAGATCACGCTCGGCGGCAGCACCGATGCGGTCGCGAAGGCGAAAGCGCTGGTCGACGAGCTCCTCGCCATGACGAGGGCCGGGCACGACCTGGCCCCGAGCGATGTGTCGAGCTCCGCGCGCATGCTGCGCCAGGAGGGCGGACCGCGTCCGAGCGAGGTGCTGGGCGAGGCGATCCTGACTACCCGTGGCAAGGTGATCCGTCCGAAGACCCTCGGGCAGAAGGAGTACGTCGACGCGATCGAGGAGAACACGATCGTGTTCGGCATCGGTCCCGCCGGCACGGGCAAGACCTATCTCGCGATGGCGAAGGCGGTGCAGGCCCTGCAGCGCAAAGAAGTGACCCGCATCATCCTCACCCGTCCCGCCGTCGAGGCGGGGGAGCGGCTCGGGTTCCTCCCCGGCACCCTCACGGACAAGATCGACCCGTACCTGCGCCCGCTGTACGACGCGCTGAACGAGATGATGGACCCCGAGATCGTGCCGCGACTGATGGCGACGGGCACGATCGAAGTCGCCCCGCTCGCCTACATGCGCGGCCGCACCCTCAACGACTCCTTCGTGGTGCTCGATGAGGCGCAGAACACGACTCCCGAGCAGATGAAGATGTTCCTCACGCGACTCGGCTTCGGCACGCGGATGGTCGTCACCGGCGACATCACGCAGGTCGATCTTCCGCAGGGTGCATCCGGTCTCCGTCTGGTCACCCGTGTGCTCGACGGAATCGACGACATCCATTTCTCCCGCCTCACCAGCGATGACGTGGTGCGCCACTCGTTGGTCGGCCGCATCGTCGACGCGTACAGCGAGTACGACGAGAAGCGCACCGCGCAGCGGTTCGAGCGCGAACAGGCGGCCGAGTTCGCCAATCGTGCCGAGCGCCGAGGAGCGCAACGACCAGGACCGCGTGATCGCGCCCCGAAACGAGGACTCTCATGATCGAGATCAACAACGAGTCGGCCATCGACGTCGATGAGACCGTGCTGCAGCGACTCACCGACTTCAACCTCGCACAGCTCCACGTGAGCCCGGACGCCGAGGTGGCGATCGTTCTCGTCGACGAGGGCGCCATGGAGGCTCTTCACGTGCAGTGGATGGATGAGCCCGGTCCCACGGACGTGCTGAGCTTCCCGATGGACGAGCTGCGCCCCGGTACCGAGGATCGCCCGACGGCTCCCGGTCTGCTCGGCGACATCGTCCTCTGCCCGCAGGTCGCGGAAGCGCAGGCGCAGGCCGCAGGACACACTCTGATGGACGAGCTGATCCTGCTGACCACGCACGGGTTGCTCCACCTTCTCGGATTCGATCATGCCGAACCTGACGAGGAGCGTGAGATGTTCGGGCTGCAGAAGGAACTGATCCAGGGCTTCGCCGCAGCTGAACGCCGGCGATGACCGCGGCTCTCCTGCTGATCGCCGCCGTGCTGCTGGTGGCCTTCGGCGGTCTCATGTCCGCGATCGATGCGGCATACGGGGTCACGTCACGGGCGGGTCTGGCCGACATGGCGACGGAAGGGCGCAGGGCCAAGGCGCTGGGGCGCATCGCCGCGGACCTCGATGCGCACGTGAACGCCGTGGCGTTCATCCGCGTGCTGGCGGAGGTCACAGCCGCCGTGCTCGTGACGGTGGCGTTCACCATCCTGATCGAGAACAACTGGTGGGCGATGCTCGCCGCCGCCCTGTTGATGACGGCGATCACCTTCGTTCTCGTGGGAGCGAGCCCGCGCTCGTTCGGGCGCCAGCACGCTGAGGGCATGATCCGCGGCACGGCGTCGGTCGTGCGTGGACTCCGTATCTTCCTGGGCCCCCTCGCTCAGGGACTCGTCGTGCTCGGCAACCGCGTCACGCCGGGTACCGGCCGCAGCTCCTTCACCAGTGAGGACCAGCTGCTCAGCATGGTCGACGAGGCGGCGTCGAACGACCTCATCGAGGAGGACGACCGGGATCTCATCCACTCGGTGTTCGACTTCACCGATCAGTTCGTCCGCGCCGTGATGGTGCCCCGCACCGAGATGGTGACCGTCGATGCCACGGCGACGACGGATGAGGCCATGTCGCTGTTCCTGAACCGCGGTGTGTCGCGCATGCCTGTCGTCGATGACGATGCGGACGACGTCGTCGGCGTGCTCTATCTCAAGGACCTCGTGCAGTTCGCCTATCGCGACGACAGCGCGTGGCGCGCGGCCTCGATCCGGCCGATCGCGCGCCCGGCGACCTTTGTCCCCGAGTCGATGCGCGCCGAGACCCTCCTCCAGCAGATGAAGCGCGACGCCGTGCATGTGTGTCTGGTGATCGACGAGCACGGCGGGATTTCGGGCTTGGTGACGCTGGAGGACTTGATCGAGGAACTCGTCGGCGAGATCTCGGACGAGTACGATCAGGTGTCGGCGGAGTTCGTCGATCTCGGTCACGGACGATACCGCGTGAGCTCCCGTCTCTCGCTCGAGGACGTCGGCGATCTCTTCGGTCTCGAGCTCGAGGACGAGGATGTCGACTCGATCGGTGGGCTGCTCGGCAAAGCGCTGGGACAGGTTCCGCAGCCCGGTGCAACGGCTACCGTGGAAGGTTTGGTTCTCACGGGTGGCGCATCGCGCGGCCGTGGCAGAGGTATCGCGACGGTGTTCGTGGAACGTGCGGCGGGGGAACCCGACGCTTCGCAGGATGAAGGAGATCGAGACGATGACTGACGGCACTCGAAGCGGGTTCGTGACATTCGTCGGACGCCCCAACGTCGGGAAGTCGACGCTGACGAACGCCCTCGTCGGCGAGAAGATCGCCATCACCAGCGAGAAGCCGCAGACCACGCGTCGGGCGATCCGCGGCATCGTGAACCGTCCCGAGGGCCAGCTCGTCATCGTGGACACCCCCGGAATCCACAAGCCGCGCACACTGCTCGGCGAGCGGCTGAACGATCTCGTCGAGCAGGTGCTGGGCGACGTCGACGTCATCGGCTTCTGCGTGCCCGCGAACGAGAAGGTCGGTCCGGGGGATCGACGGATCGCCGCCTCGCTCGATGGCTACCCGCGTGCGAAGAAGATCGCGATCGTGACGAAGATGGACGCTGCCGCTCGTGATGAGGTCACCGAGCGGCTCCTGGAGGTCGATTCGCTGCGCGAGGACTGGGCCGCGGTCATCCCGCTGTCCGCCCTGACGCGCGAGCAGCTCGACGTGCTCTCGGACGAGATCCTGACGCTGATGCCCAAGGGGCCGGCACTCTATCCGGAGGGCATCACGACGGACGAGTCGCAGGAGGATCGGATCGCCGAGATGATCCGAGAGGCCGCCCTGGAGGGGGTGCGTGACGAGCTCCCGCACTCGATCGCCGTCGTCATCGACGACATCGCGCCCCGTGAGGGCAAGGACCTCACCGACGTGCACGCCTCGATCGTGGTCGAGCGCGACAGTCAGAAGGCGATCATCATCGGGCATAAGGGCAAGCGACTCAGCGAGGTGGGGGCGCGAGCGCGCGTCGGCATCGAGGAGCTGCTCGGCACGCGCGTCTTCCTCGGGCTGCATGTGAAGGTCGCGAAGGAATGGCAGCGCGATCCGAAGCAGCTCGGCAGGCTCGGATTCTGAGATGACATCCGGCATCACGTCGATGGCGGCGGGAAGGCCGCCGACCCCGGCGACATGAGCGGTCGCAGCGAAGACCCGAATCCGCTGCGCAACGAGGTCTTCACCCGAGTGTTCGATGAGCACTGGGCAGCAGTGCGGCATCACATCGAGGGCGTCGTCGGCGCGGAGGACGAGGTCACCGAGATCGTCTCCGAGGTGTTCCTGCTCGCGTGGACCAAGCTCAGACCTGCACGTCCGCCGAGCCGTGTCTGGCTGTTGCGGGCGACCGATCGGCGGCTGCGGGCTCGTTCCGGCCGGGCGTCCACGCCCTACGGGGCGCTCGATGCTGTGCATCTGGGGCTCTCCGGCGAACAAGGCGGACCGGATCAGCACAGTCGTGTCGCGGTCCTGCGCGCTTTGGCTGTCCTCACTCCAGGTCAGAGGCGTATCATCATGCTCACGTACTGGGACGGACTCACGGTCGGGGAGATCGCGGAGTTGTTGCGCGCTTCCGAATTCCGAGTGCGGAAGACGCTGGGACGCGCGCAGGATCGCCTGTGTGCGGAGCTGGGCCTGGAGGGGCGGACGACGGGTGATGACTGAGAACGCCGTGCTCGAACGGATGCTGAGCGATGCCGATCCCGCACCGACTCCGCGAGACGCTGCGCCCGACGCGCGGGCCCTCGCGACTCGCGACCGCATCCTCCGCACGAGCACCGCACCGAGGCGTCGCCGTCGGCGTGCACTCGGCTGGGCTTCCGGCCTGACCGCGGTCGCAGCCTCGACGGCTCTGGCCTTCGCCGTGTTCTCCCCGCAGGGGGCGGCGGTGGCCGGGATGCCGTCACCGCTCGAGTTCGACGGCTCGGTCACTGTCGCTCAGGTCGTCGACGGGGCCGAAGCGAGCCTCGCCGAGAGCCCCGGTCCCGGTGAGCCGGTGCGATCGGTCAGGACCGCCTCCTGGGGGTTCAACGTCGAGGTCGATTCGAAGACCACGATCGTCGTTCCCCAGCTTTCGACGCTCACGTGGGAACCGGACGGTTCCGGACGTGCGACCACCATCGACGGTGTTCCGTACGATCCCTCGGATGCGGCGGCGAGCAATGCCGCGGAGGTCACCAGCAGCGGAACAGTGGTCAACGATCTGGTGATGGCACCGGGGGACTTCACCACTCCCTGGACCGCTGTGCCCGGCGAGACGCACGACGACATGGTGGCGATCCTCCGTGCGTTCGGACTGCCGGACGAACCGACGGCATTCGATGTGGAGACCGCATTCACCTCCGTCCTCGGCCAATGGACGTTGACGAATGTGCAGCACCGCGAGCTGCTCCTCCTGCTCGAGGAAGCCGGCGGCGGTCAGGCGCTCGGAACGACGACGGATCGGCTGGGGCGACCCGTCGACGGTATCCGTGTGCAGTCGCCCGACGGGGCGGTGAGCGACGTGGTCCTGGTGTCCCGCGACACGGGGAGGATCGTCGGAGTGGAGCGTACCGTTCTGATCGCCGACGAGCTCTTCGCGGCAGGCTCGATCATCTCGTATCAGATGTGGGACGTGGAGGAGGATGTGTTCCGATGAGGCGCTCGACTGCTCTCGCGGCGATCGTCCTCGGGCTGCTCGTCGCCTTCGGAGCGACTCCGGCGATGGCCGCAGACCCGAGCGATCGTGAGGTCGACCCTGCCGTCGCCGCCATGCTCGAAGAGGTGCCGGGCGGCATCGTCATCGATGCGACGCGAGCGGTGTGGCCCGATCTCGGCATGGAGCTGCAGATCGTCGGCGCGTCCAGCATCTCCGCGCGCACAGTCGGCGGCTGCGCGACCGGCAAGACCTGCGCATTCAGTCTCGCCTCTCTCGGCGGGAGCATCCTGAGCTTCAGCTCGTGCAGCGTCAACGCCGTGCCTGCGAGCTTCGTGACCAGGTCAGCGGCGAATGCACGGACCTCCGGCTACATGCAGGCGCGAAACGGAACGTCGGTTCTCGCCACCATCTACGCGGGCAACTGGTCGAACGTGTCGGGCACCGTCACGAACCTGCGTTGCGTCCTCTGAGAACCGTCGCGCACCGTGGCCTCGACTGATCCGCTCCGCACGTGGCAGTGGACCGCGCCGGTGTGGGGCCCGCCCGAGACCTGGGCGTTCGTCGAGCATGAGCTGCGCACTCCCGAACCGGGCGAGGTCACGATCCGTGTCCTCGCCGCGGGGGTGAACCCCGCAGACGCGAAGCATGTCGCGGCCCCCCGCACGGGCATCGAGCTGCCCGTCCCGATCGGGTATGAGGTCTCGGGGGAGATCTCGGCCATCGGCGCGGACAGCCGGACCGGCTCGGGGGCCGTCGACATCGGCGACGAGGTCATCGCCTTCCGCGTGCGCGGTGGCTACGCGACCGAGATCATCGTGCCCGCCGAGAAGGTGTTCGCCAAGCCGTCGACGCTCACGCATCCCGAGGCCGCGAATCTGCTGCTCGTCGGCACCACGGCCGCAGAGATGCTCGCCGTCACCGCTGCGGCACCAGGGGAGACGATCCTTCTCCACGGCGCTTCCGGCGCCGTCGGTGTGAGCGTGCTGCAGCAGGCGCGGCTCCGCGGCATCCGCGTCATCGGAACGGCGAGCCCAGCCCGCTTCGGCGAAGTCCGAAGGTTCGGGGGCGTCCCTGTGGAGTACGGCCCCGGGCTCTCCGGCCGAGTCCGCGACCTTGCGGATGTTCCGATCGCTGCGGCTTTGGACACGGCGGGAACTCGGGAAGCCATGGACGCGTCCCTCGAACTCGTCGCCGACCGTCGACGGATCGTCACGATCGCCGCCGCGGGTCGCGCGGAGGATGACGGCATCCTCTTCATTGCCGGGTCGATGCCTCAGAGCGCCCGCTTCCGCGACGAGGTGCGGGGAGAGTTGGTCGCGCTGGCACAGAACGGCGATCTCGTGGTCCCTCTGGCCCGAACGTTCCCCCTGGCCGACGCACCGGCGGCGCATCGGCTTCTCGCCACCGGCCATCCCGGCGGCAAGATCGCTCTGATCCCCTAGCCGGGCGGTCTGCCCGCGCTCAGTCGATCTCCCGGAGCGCGGACGTCACGATCACGACACCCTCTCCGTACTCCGCATCCGCCATGTCCTGGATCGTCCCGTCATCCCAGACGACATCGAGCCACACGTAACCGCGATCGGTGCGGAGCGTGACCGCTTCATCGCCGAGGCGGGCCGAGATGTCGTCCTGGATGCGGCTGAGTTCTCCGGGCGGCGTCGTGCCGTCGACACCGTCCGTCGGATCCTCCGGGGCGATCGGGTCGAAGAGTGCGAGCATGATCGGCGGATCGGTGTTCGTGAGTCGCTCGCCGTCGTAGGTGGCATACACGGCGTATGCACCCCACGTCGTCTCCCCGCTGGACTCGCGACCCTCCACGTCGTCCCAGGACCAGCCGTCGACGGGGACGCCGTCGCATTGCGGAGGAGACGACTCCATGATCGCTCCCATGCACAGCTGCACGTCGCCACCCACGTCCAGCACCGTACCCACCCCGATCACGCGCCCTTCGGGGAGATCGGGCCGGGCGTCCTCGATGCGCTGCTCGGACGACGCCGTCGTGCTTGTCGGAGCCGGCGAGGTCCCGGGGCCCGTCGTGCATGCGCTCAGGAACAGGAGGCCGACGCCTGAGGCGGCGGCGATGGACAGGCGACGCTGCGATGTGCTCATACCGACGAGTGTCGGTGGGATCCGGATCGTCTCAGGCACGTCGATACCGCGATGGCATCCCTGCTAGCATGACCTCATGCCTTTCGGCGGTCTGCTTCTTCTTAGCTGCCGCGACGAGTCCTAAAGCTAGGGCCTTCCTCGTCGCGGCGCTTGTGTTGGCCCGTTCATCTTGACGAAGAGAAGAAGCCCCATCATGCAGAACACTCAGCGCCCGTCCGCTATGCCGATTCACAAGTACCGGCCGTTCCACGAGCAGATCAACGTCCACCTGCCCGACCGTACCTGGCCCGATGCCCGCATCACCGAGGCCCCTCGCTGGTGCGCGGTCGACCTGCGTGACGGCAATCAGGCGCTCATCGATCCGATGTCGCCCGAGCGCAAACGCGTCATGTTCGAGCTGCTCGTGAGCATGGGCTACAAGGAGATCG
Source organism: Microbacterium sp. UBA3486 (assembly GCF_002377845.1). Classification (NCBI taxonomy): domain Bacteria; kingdom Bacillati; phylum Actinomycetota; class Actinomycetes; order Micrococcales; family Microbacteriaceae; genus Microbacterium; species Microbacterium sp. UBA3486. Next base: position 4,410 of record NZ_DFQP01000010.1, on the reverse strand, counting down.
AGGTCGGCTTCCCCTCGGCGAGCCAGACCGACTTCGACTTCGTCCGTCAGCTCATCGAAGAGGACCTGATCCCGGACGACGTCACCATCCAGGTGCTGACGCAGGCGCGTGAGCACCTCATCGCGCGTACCTATGAGTCGATCGCCGGTGCCAAGCAGGCCATCGTTCACCTGTACAACTCGACGAGCGTGCTGCAGCGCGAGGTCGTCTTCCGCACCGACAGGCAGGGCATCATCGACATCGCGCTCGAGGGGGCGCGCCTGTGCCGGCAGTTCGAGAAGACCATCCCCGACACGAAGGTCTACTACGAGTACTCGCCCGAGAGCTACACCGGCACCGAGCTCGAGTTCGCCGTCGACATCTGCAACCAGGTGATCGAGGTCTTCGAGCCCACTCCCGACCGCAAGGTGATCATCAACCTGCCCGCCACGGTCGAGATGGCCTCGCCCAATGTCTACGCCGATTCGATCGAGTGGATGAGCCGTCACCTCGCGCACCGCGAGAACGTGATCCTGTCGCTGCACCCGCACAACGACCGCGGTACCGCGATCGCCGCAGCCGAGCTCGGCTACATGGCCGGCGCCGATCGCATCGAGGGATGCCTGTTCGGCAACGGCGAGCGCACCGGCAACGTCGACATCGTCGCGCTGGGCATCAACCTCTTCACGCAGGGTATCGACCCGCAGATCGACTTCAGCGACATCGACCAGGTCAAGCGCACGGTCGAGTACTGCAACCAGCTGCCGGTGCCGGAGCGCAGCCCGTGGGCGGGCGACCTCGTCTTCACCGCTTTCAGCGGATCGCATCAGGACGCGATCAAGAAGGGCTTCGAAGCCATGGCCGTGCGTGCCGAGGCCGAGGGTGTTACGGTCGACGACATCGAGTGGGCCGTACCGTACCTGCCCGTCGACCCGAAGGACCTCGGTCGCTCCTACGAGGCCGTCATCCGCGTGAATTCGCAGTCCGGCAAGGGCGGTGTCGCCTACCTGCTGAAGGCCGACCACGCGATCGACCTGCCCCGCAAGCTCCAGATCGAGTTCTCGGGCGTCGTGCAGGCGAAGACGGATGCCGAGGGCGGAGAGGTCACGAGCGAGCAGATCTGGTCGATCTTCAACGACGAGTACCTTCCGGCGGTCGACACGGCGGCGAAGTGGGGACGCTTCGAGCTCCTCGCCACGCAGACCCGCAGCGACATGTCCGGCGACGTCGCCCTCGACGTGGTCCTGCGCGACGACGATCAGCAGGTGTCCGTCACCGGCAACGGCAACGGGCCTGTCGCCGCATTCGTCGAGGTGCTGCGTGGGCAGGGCTTCGACATCACGGTGTACGACTACGTCGAGCATGCGCTCAGCGCCGGTGGCGACGCGCAGGCGGCAGCCTACGTCGAGCTGCAGGTCGGCGATCAGCGTCTGTGGGGCGTCGGCATCGACGGCGACATCTCGACCGCGTCCCTCAAGGCGATCGTGTCGGGTGTGAACCGTTCGATCCGCACGCGTCAGCAGGAGCTCGCGGCGGTCTGATCGATGCGTCTCGACGACGGCGGCCGGAATCCCCGAGGATCCCGGCCGCCCTCGTCTGTGTGTGCACCTCTGGTCAGGGGGCTATGCGACCCATTGCACCAGCTGCCAGACGAGACCGTTCGGATCGGCGAACTGGCAGTAGCGCTCACCCCACGGCTCGGTCTCCGGGGGAGTGATGACCCGCGCTCCGGCGTCGGACATGCGCGCGAACTCCCGGTCGATGTCGTCGACGACGAACACGACCAGGGTGCCTTCCCCTGCGGAGCCGGAGATCTCCTGCGGGCGGAACGTGCTCAGTCCGGTCTCGAGGAAGATGATGTTCGGTGGCGAGTCCGGGTGCTGCAGGGAGACGAAGCCCTCGGCGGACATCGCCTCCTCGAAGCCGAAGTGGGTCTTGGCGAAGGACGCCGAGGCGGCGACGTCGGGAACGTTGAGCGAGATGGCGGTCTGAGTGATGTTCACGGTTCTCCTGTCATAAACTACGTACAACGTACAGAGTTAAGTCGTCGACGCGGGAGGGTATTCCGAAATGGCCAAGAATCTCGTGGACCTGCTCTGGCGCAAGGACGCGTCCGAGCGAGCGGACGGCCGTCGCGGGCCCCGTTCTCGCGTATCCGTGGACGCCGTGGTGTCCGGGGCGATCGAACTCGCGGACGCCGGTGGGACCGAGGCGATGACGATCCGTGCGCTGGCGCAGTCGCTCGACCTCACGGCGATGTCCGTCTACACGCACGTCAACAGTCGGGCGGACCTGCTCGTCCTGATGGTCGACGAGGCGCACGCGAGGATGGTGACGTCGCCGGCGGACGGAGCGGGGTGGCGAGCCCGCGTGCGTCGCGTGGCCGATGAGAATCTCGCCCTGTTCCGCGCCCATGCATGGTTGCTGGACATCGATGATGCTCGAGTCGTCGTGGGTCCGGGAACGATAGCGAAATACGACCGCGAGCTGCGGGCATTCGACGACGCCGGACTGTCTGCTGTCGAGCGTGACGCGGCGTTGTCCTTCGTCCTCGACTTCGTGAGGGCGACGGCGGCGAGAATGCGCGGGAGTGCAGCGCGGGAGCGCTTCGGACCGTTCTGGGCCGAGGCCGCGCCGCGCGTGACGGGATATCTCGGGGCGGACTTCCCCCTCGCCCAGGCGGTCGGTCAGGCAGCCGGCGAAGCGATGGACGGCCCCTACGACGCCGACATCGCATGGGACTTCGGTGTGGCACGGGTGATCGACGGGCTCGCCGGCATCGTCTCGGATTCCTCGCCGCGCTGAGAGCGTGTCGTGCTGCTTCTCAGAGGTCGGCGCTGGGCTTGACGATCGCGATCGCGCCGGTCTCTGCGGCCACCTTGCGGCGGTAGATGCGCCGCTGCTCGGGCAGCGAGACGTCGAACGTGACGGCGAGGACCCGGATGATGGCGGTGACGGCGATGCCGATGACCGCCGCGAGAGTGATCGGCATCCCGAGGGCGACGGCGATCACGATGAAGGTGCATCCTGCCCCCGCGGCGACCGCGTAGAGCGAGCCGACGTGCATGATCGCGGTCGGAAGCCCCATGAGCATGTCGCGGAGCACGCTGCCACCGACCGCGGCGCAGACGCCGATGAAGACGGCCGGGACTTCGGGGATCCCGAATGCGAGGGCCTTGCTCGTCCCGAAGGCGCCGAACATGCCGATCACCACGGCATCGAGGACCACGATCACGGTGTTCAGCCGGGTGAAGAGGCCCGCGAGCAGCATGCCGAGCAGGGCTGCCCCGCCGGCGGTGACGAGATACCACTGATTCTGCAGGGTGGCGGGCGTCTGCCCCAGCAGGATGTCGCGGATGAGACCGCCACCCATCCCGATCATGATGCCGATGATCGAGACGCCGAGCCAGTCGAGTCGACGCTGCCCCTGGAACCCCGATGCGAACATCGCGCCCTGGACGCCACCGAGGCCGACGCCGAGGAGGTCCGCCCACAGCGGAATGGTGAAGAGCGGTTCGGTCACGCCTCCATTCTCGCGCACGGAGGATAATCGGAGGGTGCCCACCTATCGAGACGAAGCGGTGATCCTGCGCACCCACAAGCTCGGTGAGGCGGATCGCATCGTCATCATGCTCTCGCGGCGTCATGGCAAGGTTCGCGCGGTCGCGAAGGGCGTGCGCCGGACCTCGTCGAAGTTCGGGGCCAGACTCGAGCCGTTCATGGTCGCCGACGTGCAGCTGTATCAAGGCCGCTCGCTCGACATCGTGCAGCAGGCCGAGTCGCTCGGTTCCTACGGAACGGACATCGCCGCGCACTACGACCGGTTCACGGCGGCCAACGCGATGGTCGAGACGGCCGATCGCCTGAGCGACTCGGAGGCGACGCCCGATCAGTACCTGCTCCTCGTCGGCGGGCTGCGTGCGCTGTCCCGCGGAGAGCATGTCGCCCGGAGCATCCTCGACTCGTATCTGCTGCGGGTGATGTCCCTCTCCGGATGGGCGCCCTCCCTCGACGAATGTGCGCGCTGCGGCACCCCGGGTCCGCACTCCCGGTTCGTCGCGCAGCTGGGTGGGCTGGTCTGCCAGAACTGCGCCCCTGCCGGGAGCCCCCGCGTCGCCGAGAAGACCCTGTCGCTGCTCCGGGCGCTGATCGCCGGGGAGTGGGACGTCATCGACGCGTCTTCGCCCGCCGACACGGCCGCCGCGTCCGGCCTGGTCTCCGCCTACGCTCAATGGCATCTGGAACGCGGGATCCGCTCCCTCGCCCACGTGTCCGACATCCCTTCGGAAGGAGAACGGTGAGCCCGAAGCCGTACACGCACAAGGACGCCGTGGCCTATCGCCCGCTGGACTGGACCGGCGTGCATCCCCCCGCGTTCCGGGCCGTGCCGGAGCACGTGGCCATCGTCATGGACGGCAACGGCCGCTGGGC